>DITG01000040.1 GCA_002422045.1 Acholeplasmataceae bacterium UBA6190 | reverse complement strand
CATTCGTTGAACCGTATGTCAATCAGTTGAATGACTTGTCACCGTATGTCGTTCCTGGCGTTGCCATTGGTGCACCATTCTTGTTATGGGCGCTGTTCGCTTACAAGAAGCCATCAAGACTTTCGACTTTCGTTTACCGCATCGCATCAACTACACTCTTCCTTGCAGTACTGATGCTTGTTGTCAAAACGTTCGTCGCTTCACTCGATGGTATCGCGTTATACAATACCGCACAAGCCATGCTTTACATCCTGTCTTATTTGCTATTTGCAATCGGTGGTGTGTTTGGCGTCTTGGGATTTGCAAGAAAATAAACGAAGATTTCGAATCAAAACGTCACTTTCCAGTGACGTTTTTTGTTATCTCTTTGAGGAATACTGAATGTGTTGATGATGACTGATGGGGTTGGTAGATGAAACCATCGAGTGTGATGTTCTTGAAATCAAGGGGATCATTGATCTTTGAAGTGATGAGATGTCTTGCCATCATACCTCTAATCATCTTGATGGCCATGTTGTTTTGAACAGGTTTGTCATCCAACTGGATGATGAAATCGATGGTATGCACGTTTTTTAAACCTGAAAGCAGTTTTCCGTATTCATCTGAAGCAAGATTGATGATGATTTCTTCTGGATGATGTGTTTTGAAATATTTCTGAATCTTTTTCTTCCAGTGATGTTCAAGGTTACCAATGATTCGTGATTTCATTTCAAGTCTGTATTTAGAAATACCATCGAGCGGTCGAACAAGACCATATAGTCCGGATAAGATATAAAGGTGTTGTTGCATCAAATCGATATCTTGAGTGGGTATTGATTTTGGATCCAAACCCTTGTATGCCTGACCTTCATAAAGATAGATCGCAGCGGATGTTGTCTTGCCAAAATCAAGATAAAAATCATGAACGTCATACGCGATCGCTTCACTCACGTGCATCAGGTTCATCAAATCGTTGATGGGTATTTTTTTAAGCTTTTTGACAAACATGGATGCGTCTTTCTCAAAGTGTGGAACCGTTTTGGGTTCCACATGTGTTTTTGAAAATGTTTTCGCGGGTGAAATACAGATAACCATGACTTTTTCCTCACATAATCTAGGTTTAAGTATATCAAAAAAACCCGAAAAATGATAGAATAATAGATGTCTCAACAGGAGGAACCGTGCATGAACGAACGCAAACTATCACTACTCATGGACTTCTATGAACTCACTATGGCCAATGGTTATTTTCACGATGGCAAGCATGAACAGATTGCTGTTTTTGATCTCTTTTTCCGCTCGATTCCCGATCAAGGCGGATACGCCATTTTCGCAGGACTCGAACAAGTCGTTGACTATATGGAAAATTTATCCTTTTCGGAATCTGAACTTGATTTTCTCAGAAGCAAAGAGATTTTTTCTGAAGGTTTTCTGGATTACTTGAGACATTTCAAATTCACCTGTGATGTCTACGCGATGAAAGAAGGCACACCGATATTCCCTCATGAACCGATCATGATTGTGAAGGGGTCGATTTTGCAGTGCCAACTCATCGAGACCATGATTTTGCTCACCATCAATCATCAGAGTCTGATTGCAACCAAAGCAGCACGCATTGTATATGCAGCACAAGGCAGAAGTGTATTGGAGTTTGGCGCACGCCGTGCCCATGGCTATGATGCATCAATCTTTGGCGCACGTGCAGCCTACATCAGTGGTGCGATTGGATCATCAAATACTTATGTTGACTACATGTATCAGATTCCAGCGATTGGCACCATGGCACACAGTTATGTCCAAAGCTTTGATTCTGAATATGAAGCATTCAAGGCATATGCCAATACCTATCCTAAAAATACAGTGTTATTAGTGGATACCTATAACACTTTGAAACAAGGTGTACCCAATGCCATCAAAATACACAAGGAAGTCTTAGAACCCAAAGGTTACAGACTCAAAGGTATCCGTTTAGACTCTGGTGACTTGACGTATCTCACCAAAGAAGCGAGAAAAATGCTCGATCAAAACGGACTATCCGATGTTAAAATCACTGTATCCAATTCCCTGGATGAATACTTGATCAAGGAACTCATCCATCAAGGTGCACAAATTGATGCTTTCGGTGTCGGTGAAAGACTCGTGACCGCACGGTCTGAAGCCGTGTTTGGCGGGGTATTTAAGCTCTCAGCCATCGAAGTTGAAGGTAAACTCGTCGATAAGATCAAAATCAGCGAGAACGTCCAAAAGACGACAACGCCAGGCTTTAAACAAGTCTACCGGTTCTATGATGAATCCGGCATGGCTGAAGCGGATGTCATCACACTCCACGATGAAGTCATTGATCCATCAAAACCTTATGTTCTCTTTGATCCCAATTATCCATGGAAGACAAAAACGATTGAAAACTTCAAAGCGGTTGCCTTACTACATCCGATCTTTCAAGGCGGAAAGCGTATCTATCAACTCCCAACCTTAAAAGAAATCAGAGCCTATGCGAAAATTGAACACCTGACATTATGGCCAGAAGTGCAACGCCTTGAAAATCCACATGAGTATTATGTGGACCTTTCACAAGCACTCTATGATTTGAAACAAGAACTCATCAGAAAATACAAGAAATAGAAGGTTATCACATTGGCCAGACCGATCAAAAAAGAGAATCTGGAACGCATACTCCACGAACCATCGATCCTCAAAGGTATTGTCATCATGGCAATACCCGTTTTTTTGAATAATTTACTCAAATCATTGCATGATATGGTCGATGCGATTTTTGTCGCACGTATTGATTTCCCGGCAGAATCTGTTAAGGAAGCAGCACTGGCTGCGATGAACATTCACTGGCCGATTTTCAATTTCTTCATGGCGCTTGGTGTCGGTCTTGGGGTAGCAACCGTTGCCATGGTCAGCCAATATGTCGGCGCGAACCGAAGAGATCTGGCGACAAAATATGCATCGAAACTGATGACGCTTGCGATCATCTTTGGATTTTTCATCACATTGTTATTCTTTGTCACTTCAGATACGATACTGGGATATAATCTATTCGCTTATCTGATGGGTGCTAGAGGTGAGGCACTTCAGTTTGCGGGTCAATATTTTAGAATCAGAAGTTATGAGTTTGTGCTTGTGTTTATCTTTGTTGTCTATCAGTCGATTAGACAGGCAACCGGTGAGACACTATTTCCTGTGATCTTGAATGTGGGTGGAATATTCGTCAATATTTTATTGACATGGCTTTTCATTTCAGTGTTCAAATGGGGAATTCCTGGTGCAGCCTATGCGACACTGATCGCACATGCAGCACCGATTCCATTCATCATCTATGATCTTTTCCGTTCGAAGAAGCATATCAAGATCAGCATTCCAGAAATGAATCTGGATTTAGATACCGTGAAAGACATGGGACGATTTGCCATTCCCGCAGCGGTCGGTCAGGCAGTGTCTTCTTTGGGGTTTGTGGTCATTCAAAGTATCATCTTAAGATATGGCAATGATGTTTCTGCAGGTTTTTCAGTCGGTAACCGTATATCATCCTTGTTACTGAATCCCGTCATCGCGATATCATCGATTACTGCAGCATATATCGGTTTGAATATCGGACATCATCAACCTGAACGTGCAAAACAAAGTTATTTTGTGTCTAGAAACTTGAGTTTTTTACTGATGAGTGCAGGGGTTGCAATCATCATTCCCTTAAGATTTCCGATCATTGGGTTCATCTTGGATTCCAATGTTTCAGATGCCTATCGAATCTCAGGCGAATATACGTTATGGTTACTCCTGACACAACCCTTGATGAGTCTTTTTCAGTCTTATATCGGATTATTCAATGGTAGCGGACATTCGAATTATACCCTTCGGATGGCAATGGCAAGACTCTGGGGAATGCGCATACCGATGGTCTTTCTCTTCATGTATTTACTTCCATCCAATGATTACAGAGGGATCTTTTGGGCAATGATGATTTCCAACTTACTGATTCTGCCTTATGGGCATTATCTGAAGAAATCCATCAATTATGAAGTGCAGGTGAGATTATGATCCATATCGTGCTCTATGAACCGGAAATTCCACAAAATACAGGGAACATCATGAGAACCTGTGTGGCGATTGGTGCGAAACTGCATCTGATCGAACCTCTGGGGTTTAAAATCGATGAAGCCAAATTGAAAAGAAGTGCCTTAGATTACTTTGAACACTTGGATTATCAAGTCTACAAGAACTTTTCAATGTTTGAAGAAACGCATCCAGGCGAGTATTTCTTTTTGACTCGCTATGGCAAACAGAATTATGTAGACTTTGACTTCAAGGAAGTTAAAAGAGACATATATCTTGTGTTTGGGAAGGAATCGACAGGGATCGATAAGTATCTCTTAGCCAAGCACTTAGACCGCTGTTACAGAATTCCAACGACATCAAAGGTCAGAGCGCTCAACTTATCCAATGCAGTTGCCATTGTGAGTTATGAAGTGTTAAGACAGTTAGGATACCCGGATCTAGAACTTCAAGAGCCTGAAAACATGAAAGGCAAAGATTTCTTGGATCAATTCATCACGAAGGAGAACACATGAAGAAAACAAACATTCAAACACTCGGTGAAGAGATCGCCAATGCCGTTTCACACGGCTTGATGGCCATCTTTGGCATCGTTGCACTCATCTTGCTCTTGATCAAGGCTGAAACAACGATGCATATCTTTGCAGCCATCATTTTCGGATTTGGCATCATCAACTTGTACACCATGAGCACACTGTATCACGCGCTCTTTCATCCGACAGCAAAAAACGTCTTCCAACGTTTTGACCATTTATCGATTTATATCTTGATCGGTGGTACATTTGCACCTGCTTTACTCTTGATTCCGGAGCTTCAACGCCCACTCTTTGGGATTGAAGGGATTGGGCTCGGACCGGTGCTCTTCATCATTCAGTGGACACTGATTGCAACTGGTGTAGTTTTCAAATCGATCTGGATCAAGAAATTTGCGAAACTGCATTTGTTCTTGTATCTCGCGATGGGATGGAGCGCGCTCATTTTCATTCAACAACTGCTTGCTTATTCGCCAGGCGCTTTCTGGTTTGTCCTCTTGGGAGGTGTCGCCTACACCATCGGTGTCGGGTTCTATATTTTCCCCAAAATCAAGTATTTTCACTTCATATGGCATATTTTTACCGGAATTGGCACCGTTTTGCAATTCATTGCCATCTACGGATATCTTTATTAACATGAATATTTGTTCATATACTTGATTATTGATTTGAAATCGATTATGATAAGAATGTATATTAAAACTCGAGGAGAAAACTTATGAAAATTTTAGCAGTCAATGCAGGGAGCTCATCACTGAAGTTTCAGTTGTTTGAGATGCCATCGGAAGCAGTCGTTGTTTCTGGGATCGTCGAACGCATCGGTTATGACAATGCAGCCATCATTTACAAGATCAACGGTCAAAAAATCGTTGAGAATCATCAGATCTTAAATCACAAGGTCGCTGTTGACATGGTGATTCATGGTCTGATTCACCACCATGTCATCGAATCTCTAGATGAAATCAAGGGTGTCGGACATCGTGTGGTTCAGGGCGGGGAGTTATTTAAGGCATCATCACTGATCACTGATGAAGTAATCGAAAAGATTGCAAGTTTAAATGATCTTGCACCTCTTCACAATCCGGCAAACTTAACAGGTATCTCGGCATTCCAAGAAGCATTGCCAGGTGTACCGATGGTTGCAGTCTTTGACACCACATTCCATGCCACCATGACAGAAGATGCATACCTTTATGCGGTTCCTTACGAATGGTATAAGCAATATGGCGTCAGAAAATATGGTTTCCATGGCACATCTCACCAATTCGTCTCAGAACGTGCAGCACAGCTCTTAAACAAGAAAGATGCGAAGATCATTGTTGCTCACCTTGGAAATGGTGCATCCTTATGCGCTGTTGATGGTGGGAAATCAGTGGATACAACCATGGGACTCACACCACTTGAAGGCATTCCAATGGGCACACGTTCAGGTAACGTCGATCCAGCGGTTTTGATGCTCGTATCCTCTAAAGAAAACAAGACTTACGGCGAAGTCTTGGATGAGTTAAACAAGAAGTCAGGTTATCTTGGTCTTTCAGGATTCTCCAATGATTCCAGAGATATCATCGATGGTATGAACCGTGGTGATTACAGAGCAACCCTTGCACATAAGATTCAAGTCAAGCGTATTGTTGA
>DITG01000024.1 GCA_002422045.1 Acholeplasmataceae bacterium UBA6190 | reverse complement strand
AAAATCTTTCCCACTCAAAAAAGTTTGAGGGAGTATAGACAAATGGAAGGTGAAGAAGGCGATGGAGAAAGAAAGCCACTCCCCTACTTTCTTGTTATTTTTTTAGCACTTGATGTATCGGGTATGATTTATATCTATTACATCTTAGAATCGCCAGAGTTCTTTTTGACCGTGCTTGGTGCATGGGTCATTATCTCGGTATCGTTGGCAATACTCTCTTACCGAGGATACCAAAGTTATTATGAATTCACACAAGAACATGAAACTGAAGAAGAGGCGGAGGATCATTACAAGTATGGGAAAAGATAGATATCTAGATTCGGATTTGAAGAGAAAACAAAAAATAGTCATGTATACAGTGGCCTATTTGGACACATTCGTTTATGCACTTTTACTCTGGGCACTGATCAAGCAATATGAATACTTTACCAACATCAACATGTTGATACTCATCTTTAGCATAGGGGCAAACATATCAATAGTTGCATCATCAATCATCATCAGAAATCACTACACGAATGAAAGACCATTTGTGAAAACACTGATTTCATTAGCCATCGCCCATGTCCCCAGTGTCACTGGACTGCTGATCTCTATTATGTTGCTTTCGGAATCGATCTAGTCATATCAAATAAGGGGCTCCAATGAAAAAATCAATTGATATTGTCAAATCCTATTATGATGAAAACGCAGAGAAAGAATGGGGACGTCTAGCCAACCATGCTTTTGAGTTTGCTATCACAACAGCCATCATGGATAGATTCATCAAACCAGGTGATACCATCCTTGATCTTGGTGGCGGTCCAGGCAGATATGCCATCTATTATGCTCAAAAAGGATGCAAAGTCACACTTGTTGACTTATCAGAATCCAACATCAAGATTGCTCAAAGAGAAGCGAAACATTCCAAAGTATTAATCGATACTCACGTCTGTAACGTGCTTGATCTCCACACACTTCATTTGGGTCAATACGACCATGTTTTCCTCATGGGACCACTCTATCATCTCTTATCCTCAAAAGACCGCAAAGAAGCCATTTTGGCGTCCTTGTCACACTTGAAAACAGGTGGTCATTTCTATGCATCCTTCATCATGCTCTTTGCAGGGATGATCTATTACATGAAGCATGATCCTGAAGGTGTCTTGACAGATCCCCTTCATGAAATCTATATTGATGATGTCATTAGAAACAAGCCTTATAGAGGCGATGCATTCACCCAAGCTTACTTCATCACACCACAAAAAATACGCACACTCATGAAGAGATTCCCTTTGGTTAAAATCATGCTCTTCGGTCAAGAAGGTATCCTTGCTCCTGCAGAGTTGAAACTCTTAGAATCGAGCGAAGAAGCAAAAAAAGAATGGTTAAGGATTGCCATTGAACTTGCAGATCATCCAGAATTCTTAAGTTACTCCGAACACGCCATGTATATCGGAAGAAAGAAGACATCCCTATGAATCCAGATATCGTCAAAAACCTAGATCGACTGCTCAAAAAGAAAACACTGGTTGCTGGGTTGATCCTGACACTTCTTGTGATTTCAGGTGTCATCTGGTTCAATTCGGATGTAACCTCAGTGATCTATTTGATATCGAGTATCATGATGCTTATATGTCTTTCTTCACTGGTGATTTCATCGATGGTGTTTTCTGTCATCATCAACAAGATGAAGACTGCCCATTCGATCGAATCTGTCAAGGATATCTTTAAGCGTTTTGATGAAAAAAGTGATACCTACATATTTCCAATCATCGATGAAGAGATTAATGTTGAACTCAAGAAAGATGGATTTGAAATTCAAGGAAAAACATATCACTATGAGGATTATGAAATCTCGCTTTCTGCAATCGCATTATCAAGAGTCATTGAAATATCATTGGAATTCACACATAATGATATAGAAGCATATGATAAAGATATCACTGTTGAGCAATATGTATGCATACTCTTCGATAGCAAGGTTTATCAGGCAATCCAACAATTTGAATTGACACTCGATGACGATTCAAAGAAAAGACTTGTTTTGCTGAAAAACGAGACTGAAGAAACTGTCAAGAAAGTACTCGTGAGAGGCTACTTGAAAGTATAAATTTATAGGGGGGTGTTGTCTTGAAGAAATTCTATATGGTTTTCATCTATGTTCTCTTCTTAATCCTGCTATCATCATGTAAAAAAGACACAATCGTTTTTGATAGAGGTAACATATTATCCGAAAATCAAACCCAAATGGCATTACAAATCACCGATTTAAATCCGAATAATCCCAATCAAGTCAGACTAATCTACAGTTATACATTTGCACCTAAATCTTGGGATTATGGTGTAAGTTATGACCGTGAGCATGTTTGGGCAGAATCTAGACTCAATACAATTGCTCAGAAACGAGATTTGCATAACATCAGAGCAAGCCATTTCTTGGCCAATCAGTTGAAAGCAGATCGTCAATTCAAGGATGTAACAGGTGGTTTGGGATATATGATCGTCGATACACAACATTTCTATCCGGGCATATGGGATCAGGGTGATGTTGCAAGAATCATCATGTATATGGTCATGACTTATGATGATCTTGATGCGAAAGATATGGGACTCGATCATAAAACCCTCATCAAATGGCATGAAGCTGATCCGGTTGATTTATTTGAACAAAATAGAAATAATGCAATCGCAAGTGATTCGTTACAAGGTAATATCAATCCATTCATCTCTTATCCGGATTTGGCCTATCGTTATTTTGATCGTTCTAGAAATCTTTTCGAGATCTGGTTCATCGGTCTGGTCATCTACGCAATTTTGATGTTAACGACTTTTAAATATAGGATAGAATCCGTCAGAAAAGAAGATTTGTATTTATGGTTCTCTGTTATCTTTGGCATATTCAGTCTGATTTGTGGTTTTATATGGAGCTGGTGGGGTATGCTATTGATACTCATAGGCATTGGGTCATTCATATATTACGGAACTAGACATAAAAATAGTCATTCTGGGTAGTTTTGAGTTACAAGACATAGATAAATACGAAAAAAATGGCAGAGTGTCCGATAGACATCCTGCCATTTGTGTTTTCATTCTTGCTGATAGACCTTAATCGAATCTATTTCCAATTGGAAAGGTAAATCTTTGTCCTCAATCGGACCACCATACCAACCGCCTACTGCGAGATTCATGATGATGTAATAAGGCTGATCAAAAGGCCATTCTTTCACTGTATCGCCTTTTTCTTTGTCTACTTGGAAGATTTTGACATCATCGACAAAAAACTGTAAGTGTTCCTTTGTCCAAATCAGGATATAGTCATGAAACTGTTCGGATGCGTCAGGTAATTTGTAAGTCGTGCCCTTATCGGTCTTGATTTTATGATTGTAAGTTGCCGTATGGATCGCACATGTCACTTTACCAGGTCTGTTACCGGCAAACTCCAAGAGATCGATTTCACCACAAAGCGGCCAACCGACACGGTTGGTTGAAATGTTACCCATGAACCATAACGCAGGCCATGCGCCCTTGCCTTTTGGCATCTTTGCTCTGAAAACGAACTTACCATAGGTAAATTCTTTTTTGCCATACGTATTAACTCTTGCGGATCTGTATTTGCATGGTTCATTCTCATGAATGGTCGCTTTCAACACAAGCTTTCCATCCTTGATGAAACAATGCTCTAAATCATCCACATAACATTGAGATTCGTTATTGGCCCATTTGGTTCCCACTTCATGATTCCAGTTGTTTTTATTCAAGTCGCTATCGACATCAAATGTCTCTTCAAACACTAATTTGTACTCTTTCATCGTTAATCCTTCACTTTCGAAAACGTTATCGTTACCACATCTATTGTAACATAAATTCAAATTGAAAGGGTCAGATTCTCTCATTTCATGATATCCTAAAGTTAAAGTTTGCGGGAGGTTCAGATGAGACTCTATCCAGAAATCAAGGCTTATGTCAAAGATGATGGTTTTTTCAAGATACCCCAATTTTGGTCGGTACATAACAATCAGTTCACCAAAGATGCATACCGGGAAATCGTATTTTCATTGAAAATCGATCCTAAAGCCATCACTTATAATCTGATGTTCGTCAGAGACATCTCCTTAGGCAAGGAAGCCTACAAGATCGTAGTGAAACCGGATATGCTGATCATCTATCACAGTGAATCCGCAGGTGCGTTCTATGCAGCAAAGACACTCAAACAAATCACCAAGGAAGCTCCAGAAGGTTTGTTGCAGTGCGGGATCATCTTTGATGAACCTGATTTGCACATCAGAGGATTCATGTATGACATCTCCAGAAACAAGATCCCACAGATGAAGACAGTCTATCAATTGATAGATATCTTATCTGACTTGAAATACAATCACTTAGAACTTTATGTTGAAGGATTTTCGTTCGAATATCCTTCGCTACCCAATCTTTTCAAAGGACTGACACCGATCACAGTCGATGACTACCGTAAGTTAGAAGATTACGCCCATGACCGCTTCATTGACTTAGTTCCATGCCATAACGGACTTGGTCATATGACTGCATGGCTTGAAAAAGAAGAGTACAAAGATTTAGCCATCATCCCTGAAGGCATGTTCATGTGGGGTGCGCACCGCGCACCATCAACAATCAATCCTTTGGATCCAAGAAGTTTGGAGTTGGTCAAACAATATTATGGGGATGCCATGCTGCATTCTAGAAGTGCTTATTTCCATATGAACTTGGACGAACCCTATGAAATCGGTCATGGAAAGACCGAAGCTGAAGCGAAAAAGACATCTGTGGGTCAGATCTATCTCGATTATCTCTTAAAACTTTATCAGTTTGTCAAATCACACGGTAGAACGCCTTTAGTCTGGGGTGATGTCTTGAATCACTATCCGGAAACACTTAAAAAACTGCCCAAGGACATGGTTTTTGTCGATTGGGGCTATGACATGCATTATCCGTTCAAAGAGACGTTAGAACGCTTAAAAAGCTACAAGGTGCCCTTCATGGCGGCACCGGGGACATCTTCATGGAATTCGGTAAGTGGTAGAACAGAAGATATGTTTGAAAACATCCATCAGGCATGTTTTCACACGAAACACAACCACGGTCAAGGCATCTTGCTGACCGATTGGGGTGATGCTGGACACATCCAGCAACTGCCCATCAGTTTTCCAGGGATTGTCTATGCCGCGCTTGAATCCTGGAGAACCCATGCAAGAAATAGACAAAGTACTTCTGAATACATGAATAAGTACCTCTTCATGGATCAAGAGCAATTGGTTGGAGATTTGCTACTCGATATGGGCAGATATAACCACTTCCAAACCGAATACACGCACAATGGTACAGCGATCATGAATGTGCTTTGGAATGCGGGATATGCATTATCGACAGAACGCCCAATTGAAACCATCGAGAAACAGCTTGCAGGTCATATCTATGCATCCTTAGAGGTGAGTGAACCGCTACTTGCAGAAATCAATAGTTTCTATGACCGTTTGAATGCTTCGAATATCCAATCGACCGATAAGCTCTACGCTGAAGAATTAAAACTTTCGATTGATCTCTTGAAAGCGATGGTGCTCACCACAGCCATCACAGGTCCGCATCCGATTCCAAAGAAGAAGGTCTGGATCAAGGAAGCGGTAGAACTTTGGGAAAACACCTTGGAACTCTATGAAAAGATTTGGAGAAAGAGAAACCGTGCCGGTGGCATGACACAGTCAATGGCGGCTTTAAAAGACATCTATGAAATCACGAAACTCTATGCCAGATCCTTTGGCATTGAGCTTCGTCATCAAAGATCATGATCACTTATCGTCTGGCAACTGAAGACGATGCCGAAGGCAAAGGCTATGTACACTATCAGTCATGGATGGAAACCTATACAGGACTGATGGATCAACAGATCTTAGATTCTAGAACACTAGAAAAATGCGTGAGACTCGCAAGAAATTTTCCGGAAAACACATGGATTGCCTTGGAACAAGATAAAGTCGTTGGGTTCTCATGTTATATGGCATCAGGTGATCAAGACTTAACTGATACCGGTGAAGTCAGAGCGCTTTATGTCTTGAAAACACATCAGAAGATGGGGATTGGGAAGACACTCATGCGTTATGCGATGGATGCCTTACATCAGTATCAAGATATCTCGGTTTGGGTGCTATCCACCAATTCGAACGCGATTGATTTTTATCAGCGATTAGGATTTGAATCCGATGGCATTGCTAAGGATGTTCAAATCGGCAATTTCGGAACCATCCATGAAATCAGAATGATCAAACACATCAAGTGATCAGGTTGAAGGTCGATGCCTTCAACCTTTTTCATCAAATGGTTTCTGATGTTTTAAATGGTGTGTATCTATGATACAATAAAAGTAAGAATATGACGAAAAGGAGACGACGATGCAATTAGAAACTTGGTTTTTGGTTGGTGGAATCGTTTTGTTCATCGCAGTGTTTGCATCCAAACTCACCAATAAGTTTGGTGTGCCAACCCTGATCATTTTCGTCACTTTAGGTATGCTGATGGGTGAAGAAGGGTTTGGAAATATCGCATTTTCAGATTACATCTTAGCCTCAGGTATTGCTGAAATCGCACTCGTTGTGATTCTCTTTTCAGGCGGATTCGATACGTCTTGGCCATCTGTGAAAAAGTCTGCCCCAATCTCCATTTTGTTATCATCTGTTGGTGTCATCATCACAGGACTCGCTGTCGGATTGTTTGCCGGTCTTGTCTTTGAACTCACCATCCTTGAAGGTTTATTGCTCGGTGCGATCATTTCATCAACCGATGCCGCAGCAGTATTCACGATCTTGAAGACGAGAAACATGAATCTGAAAAATGATATCGCAGGCACACTCGAACTGGAAAGCGGATCGAACGACCCTGTCGCTTATATGATGACGCTTTTATTCATCTTCTGGATTCAGGGTAATCAGACAGGATTTGCATGGTCTTTGATCTTACAACTCGGTGTCGGTGCCTTGGTCGGTTTGGCCATCGGGTATCTGGCAACACAACTGATCAACAGAATCCATCTCACGATCGATGGACTCTACTTCATCATTGCTGCATCGATGGTGATGCTATCTTTCGGACTATCCACCTACCTTTCCGGTAACGGCTTTCTGGCAGTTTATCTGACAGGTATCGTCTTAGGCAATCACCCACTCACACATAAGATATCACTTGTTAAATTTTTCGACGGTCTCACTTGGCTGATGCAAATCCTGTTATTCTTCACACTTGGACTACTCGTTTTCCCAAGCCAAGTATTATCTGTCATCTGGCAAGGACTTGCGGTTGCAGCGTTTCTATCTTTTGTCGCAAGACCGATTGCAGTGTTTTCAATCATGAGTTTCTTTAAAAAATCATGGCAAGAAATGACCTTGGTCTCCTGGGTAGGATTCCGCGGAGCGGCATCCATCGTGTTTGCCATCTATCCACTGGTCTATGGACTTGCAAGTGGTCCATTGATCTTCAATATCGTATTCTTTGTCGCATTCTTTTCTGTCTTGATTCAAGGCATGACCTTGATTCCCTTAGCCAAGAAGTTGCATCTGACTGAGAAAAACAGCAATGTTCTCACCACATTCACCGATTATCGTGGGGATACCTATGCGGACTTGCTGGGTGTCAAAGTCCCTGACGATAGCGAAGTGGTCGGACAGACCATCATGGAACTTGAACTCCCTGAACGGATCTTGATTGTCATGATCAAACGCGGCAAATCTGTTGTCACCCCAAGGGGTCACACCGAACTCCAGGCAGGCGATATTCTGATGCTCGCCAGCGATTCAAGAGAAGAACTTCTTGAAATCGCACGGATGGACAGATTCCAATCGACATTGAAGAAAAAGAAGATAGACACAGATATTGAGGATTCAAACGGATTGCTTTGAACTTTGAAGCATAAATCATGAATCCGTATTTGGATGCTTTCATAAATACTTATTTTATGCTACAATAGAAAAAGATAAATCCGTCACCGGACGAGGTTATGTATGAAGTATATCGCACACAGAGGTTTATCCTCACAAGCTCCAGAAAATACAATCCCCGCATTTGAACTGGCAGCAACAGAACAACGCTATTTCGGTATCGAAACAGATGTTCAGACCACCAAAGACGGAAAGTTCGTCATCTTCCATGATGATGACTTGAAACGCATGAATGGGATCACCAAGGATTTAAAAGACTTAACCTATCTGGAAGCATCCTCATATCCTATCATCAACGGATATAACATCAAAAAATACGAGACCTTACGGATTCCACTCCTTTCAGATTATTTAGATATTTGCAGTTATCACAACAAGACAGCCGTGATCGAAATCAAACGCGTTCATGACATCACACAACTCTCTGATCTGATCAACATTCTAGACAACTATGCATCACTTTCATACATCATCATTTCATTCAACATCAACTATCTCAAGTACTTGCGTGCGCTCACATCGGCTGATCTCCAACTGCTTGCTGATGAGATTGATGATGAAACGATTTATGACTGTAGAGTGAACCACTTGGATTTCTCATTATCGAAAGACTATATCAGTCCAAAATGGGTGAATCGTCTTAAAAATGAAGGATTCAAGATTGCCGCATGGACCGTCAATGACCCCAAAGAAGCACTCAAACTCGAATCCCTGGGCATTGACTATCTGACCACAGACAAACTCTAAAAAAAGGAAGGCATCACTTATGAAAATCTCCGTTGGCGGTATGATCGCATCCGGCAAATCCACGTTAGTCAACAGACTGGGCAAAGCACTGAATCTCCCTGTGATGGAAGAGTTCGAGAAAGATGATGAAGTCTTCAATACCCTTCTGAAATGGCTTTACGAACAGAAATCCAATGTCGAAATGCTACTCCAGATCTATTTCATTCACAATCACTGGCTCAATCAGCAAAAATACAATGGCGACTTCATCGTTGACCGCGACTTGGTTGAACACTGGCTCTTCGCACAGCATAACTTAAAATCCATGCCAACCATCATGAACATGTACAACGGTGTCTTCCATGCGTACATGAACCAGATCAAGAAACCTGATTTATACATCATCTTAGATGTTGACTGGGAGCATTTCAGAGACCGTGTCATGAACAGAGGAAGACAACAAGAAATTGAAAACTTTGACAAAAACAAAGATTATTTCTACAATCTTCTCCAAGACTATACCGTCAAAGTCAAGGCACAATGCTCAGTCTATGAAATCCCTTATCTCGTGATCAACACGAACGGCATGTCTGAAGATCAAGTCTTTGAAGCATCGCTTGCTGCTATCAAGTCCACTCAAAAGAAGGCGTAATTGCCTTTTTTCTTTGCCCAAAATGAAAAGGATGATTCGGAATTCTCCGAGTCATCCTTTTCTATACGAAACAGGAGGAAAGACCTGTCAGTATTAAGCGGGTGCTGTAACCGTTAAGACACGTTCGTAAACGGTGACGTTGCCATAATGGTCAGTGAGCGTGTAAATCAAGGTGTATGTGCCAACGGTTGCCGTATTGATGGTGTAAACACCGGCATTAAGTGTCACAAGACCTTCGGTAGCACTGGAGATCACGATGGATGGACCCTTCGCGAAATCGCCAAACTTGATACCAGTTAAAGGATTGAACACTGCATTTTGAACCACAGTGCCTGGCGCTGCCCACATGCGTGGACCATCGGTATCCTTGATGTAGCCAACCAAAGTGACTGAGACATCATCAAAGTAAACCTTGGTTGCTGCACTGCGTTCTGGTTTGTCAGCTTCGATCAGACCTAAGAAGAAGCCGATCTTCGCATCATTGGTTGCCATGAGTGAGTTGTGCAGCACAACTTCGAATGTCTGCCATTCGGTGGTGAGTTCAATTTGCTTCATGGTGAGGTTTGTAAACAGGTTGCTTGCAGCATTTTCAACAATCGCGCGAATGTCTCTAGCAACATCAGCTTTCGCTCTGAAGGTCAAGACATAGGTTGCATTGCTTTCCATGTTGAATGCATTTCTTTGGAAGAATTGGATGGAATGAGGCACAGTACCGACAAAGGTAATGCCGATTTCTAAGTGACCATCCACGAACTGATGAGGAGTCCATGTACCTGTACCTGTGCCAGCCTTGAGTGTCCAACCATTGTTGGCATCCAGGTTGGTAATCGCTGTCTGCGCTTCGAAGTTACCATCGACAAAGACGATTCTAGGATCTACAAATCCTGCAACCGCTTGTACAGTGACCACACGGTTGTGGATAGCAACATTGCCTGCTGCGTCTTCTAAGGTGTAAGTCACGGTGTAATCGCCTGGAACGTTGGTATCGACAGTACCTGTGACAACAACATCAGCAGGCAGTAAAGTCTTATCGACATGGTCATAGACTCTGATACCTAACATCGGATCAAAGGCAAAGCCTTGTTTCCAAATGGTTGGGTTGGCACCCCAGACTTGTGGTGCGACAGTGTCTGCGGATAATTCGAGTAAACGGTCAACGACGATATCATCTAAATAAACGGTTGTCGGCGCTGAATAACCTTGGATATTGCCAATATAGAATCCGAACTTGACGTTAGTGACGCTTGCTGTCTTGTGTTCGTATTCATAAACATATTCTGCCCATTCCGTAGTTAGGTTGAAATATGCGACAAATCCGGATCCTGCAGTTTCAAAATTCACTTGGATCGGACGTGGGATGTCAGCCTTCGCCATGAATCTGATCTGATAGATATGACCTTGAGTCAGTGAACGGTTTTGCATGTAGAACTGATTACCGAAGAATTGTGTCCAAGTTTCGAAAATATCAATCTTGGCAACGCCATCCTTGATTTCGGTATTGAATGAACCACTACCATGCCAACCCCAACCGGTTGTTGCAGGCTGTGCCATCGGAGTAAGTTGATCGATTTCGAAGTCTGAGTTCACAAGCTTGAATGCATTGGGCAGTCCGCCGCCTGCTTCCTTGACAATGACCATTCTGTTGACGACAGTGACATTGCCTTGACGGTCAGTCAGTGTATAAACGAGTGGATAATCACCAGGAACATCAACATTGACTGTGCCTGTGATGACAATCGATTGTGGCGTCAATGACTTGTCAATCAAATCAAAGACCTTCACACCCAAGAGTGGATCGAATGCGATACCAGAATCGATTTGAACATCGGTAGCACCGGTGATCATCGGAGGTGTTTCATCCTTGATGTAGCCGACGAGTTCGATGGAGATATTGTCTAGGTAGAATGTGGTTGCAGGAGAAGTCGCTTCGACCAAACCTGCGAAGAACGCAAACTTACCAGTTGCAAATCCAGCTGCTGGTACATAGATGTATGAAGTGTAAGTCGCCCATTCTGTCGTTAAGTTTACAATTTCAAACCATTGGACAGTGGTACCTGCTTCAAGGGATAGACGTATTGAACGTGCGAGATCAACCTTGGCATCATAAGTAATCTTATAAATCGCTTGAGATTCGATGATTCTGTTTTGTTGATAGAACTGTGTGCCATGAGGAACAGTGCCGACATTGGTAATGACCTGAGTCATGATGCCGTTTTCAATGGCCACTGTAAAGGTTCCAGCACCATGCCAACCCCAACCGGTGGTTGCGGGTTGCGCAATCGGAGTGAGTTGATCGGTTGAGAAATCACCATTTAAGACAAAGAATGTAGATGGGAGAATCGATGCCGCATCGACCACGTGGATGATTCTGTTGTACACTGCAATATTTCCGGAAGCATCTTCAACGGTATAGGTCAGTGTATATTCACCAGTGGTTGCAGTATCGACAGTGCCTGTGACCACGATATCGGATAAACCGAGATCCTTATCGACTGCATCGAATAAGGTAACGTTTGCCATAGGGTTGAATGCGAAACCTTGCTTGATGACCATATCATCAACACCGCGTAAGACTGGAGCTGCAGTATCGACAATCGCTTCGATGGTTTCTACTGTGACGTTATCCAGATAAATCGTTGTTGGCACTGAAGTCGTTCCAACTAGACCCAAGAAGAATGCGAACTTACCAGTCGCATATCCTGGCAAGATGTGCTGGAATTCAATGACATAAGTATCCCATTCGGTATCAATATCAACGATGATATCAAATCTTCTGGATGTACCTTCTTCCAAAGCGATCTGGATCGGACGAGCGATATCGGCTTTCGCATCGAAAGAAATACGGTAGATATGACCTTGGACGATTTCACGGTTTTGTAGGTAGAATTGAACGCCAAACGGAGTTGTGCCTAGTTCTTCGACAACAATCTTCGCAACGCCATCCTTGATCTGTGCAGAAAATACGCCAGCACCATGCCAACCCCAACCTGTGGTTGCTGGTTGTGCCATGGGTGTTAATTGTTCAGTCGAGAAATCTCCATTGACAATCAGCCAAGTGGATGGGACTAAACCGGAAACAACAGTAATTGTTCTGGTGACAGTGACAGAATTACCAGATTCATCGGTTAAGACATAAGTGAGGATATATTCACCGACAACTGCATTGTTCACAGTACCTGTGATCACAATGTCTGCAGGTGTTAAGGTGATGTCCTGATTATCAGAAACGGTCACACCTTCAAGTGGATCAAAGGCTTCGCCAGTTGCAATCGTCTTGTTGGTTGCGCCTGTAATGACAGGTGGCGTTGTATCCTCTGAAACTTCGATTTCTTCAAATTGGACATTGTCCAGATAGATGATCGTGAGTGCATTGGCATTTTCCAAACGACCCGCCATTGTACCACCACCAAAGATTAACTTACCATTGGTGATTGAATCCATCGTAACAAAGAATTCGAGTTCGTATCTTGCCCATTCATTGGTGAGCATGACATTTTCTTCGAGATATCCAATATAGGCAGAGTTTTCGAGTTTGACAACCATACCTCTGGCAATATCAGCCTTCGCATCGAAGACGAGTTTGTAGTTCTTACCCTGAGTGATCTTCAAGTTAGGTTGAGAGAACTGGTTAGACCACCACTGTCCGCCAACAGCAGTGATGTTGTACTGCAAGACACCTTCAACGATGGTTGCTGTACTTGCTCCGCCTTCGCCAGCCCAATGAGTCCATGAGCCTGAAAGAGGTTCTGAGAAATCGCCGTTGATGAGATAGAGTTCATCTTTTGGTTTTTCTCTGACAATGATCTGACGAGTTCTGGTGGTTGTATTACCAGCCAAGTCAGAAACAGAATAGGTGACTGTATAAGTACCAATGACATTGATGTCAAATGTGCCTGACGTCGTGATTCTTGACGTGATGGTGCCATCGACATTGTCAATCGCAGTGATGCCCGAAAGCAACGTGAAAATGGTGTCACCCTGATCAACGACGATATCCGTCACACCAAACAGAAGCGGAGCGACTGTGTCTACTTCAGGAGTAGGCGTCGGTTCCGGTGTCGGTTCGGGGGTCGGCGTGTTTTCACAGGCAACAAGTGCCAGTGAAACAAGGATCAGAAAAAGCGTGTATAAAACTTTTTTCATGCATAGACCTCCATAAATTTTATGTTTTCGCGATAACGCGTTTAAACCACAATTCTTTTTTTCTTCAAAAACAGGAATGCTGCGATACCACCCAGTGCTGCAACAGATCCGCCTGTAGCAATCCAGATGGCGATTGCAGGTGTGACAGGTTCTTCAACAGCAGGCATTTCCAAAATGGTCAAGGTGATCAGATCGGAAACCAGTTCGATCTTGGTGCCATCTGGGAGATAGGATGTGAACTGGGTCATCATGACGAGTGTTCCGGCTTTCTCAAAGGATAAGAGATTACCGTTGTCATCGAAGATTGCACCTGTACCACCATTATCGATAATGGAGAGTTTCGGTGCATATGGATAAATGGTGCCATTGGGTGTCTCGATTTGTGCAAGGACTTTGAATCCGACGGCATCTTCATAGTCAACAGAAACGACTGGATTCAAGACAGTGAGTCTGTTGTAAGTATCCTGATAATATCCGATATGATCAGTCGTGATTCCACCGACACCGTAATTGTAATAGGCATTCAAGACAGGGAAATCATTGAGTGTCCATGGCCATACGGTTATGCCGCGATGTACAATCGCGTTGATGTATTGGGAAGTGAGTGCGCCAAAGTTCGGATTGAGCGTGCTCTTGATCGGAACGACGGTTGAGAATGTGTTGGATAATGATGTTTCAGTCGAATTTGCATTCAATACTGAAGAAGTCAGAAGACCATTCGAAATATCAGGATATGCTGAATTCATAAACATGATGTTTTGAGCACTGAACGTGATGACTGCAGCTTCTTCATACATGTCATATTGTTCGATGAGTGCAGCGACACTTTCAACCAGAAGCTGTGAAGTAGGTTTGATTTCAATATAGATGACAGCGCCGGAGCCTTTGAGTGCTTCAAAATATTCACCCAGTGTCGGAATCTTCAAGTTTTCTCTGCCACCATTGGGATCAATTAAGTTGATCGCTTTCAGTTGTGCGAGTGTTGCCGTGGAAATGGATAAAGATGGGAACAGTGGTGCCGTACGCTGTGTGGTGGCATCATGAATGACGACAACCTCATAATCAGCAGTTAGATGCACATCAAGTTCTAGAATATCTGCACCCTTTTGAACGGCTTCCAAAGCCGCTTCAATGGTGTTTTCCGGAGCTGAAGATCCAGCTGCACCAGCATACAAGCCTCTGTGTGCAATCATCATAGGACGTCTGACGTGTGTGTTTTGTGGGAAGGAACCATATTTGGAATAGAGTTGGACAAAGGTTTGTGTGATGATGCCATTCGCACCACTTAAAATCGCTTGATAGTGGCTGACCTTATCATCATTTGCCTGTACCCAGACAGTCATGGCACGTTGCTGTAGGTATTCGACATCTGCTCGCTTGACCAATTCGACAGGGAGAACCGCGGCAACCGCTTGGCTGCTGTTGGTTTTCCGTCTGATGGATAAGAGATCATCGGTTGTAAACTCAGTCTTGCCTTCGAATTCGAAGAAGAGGACGCCACGGATGACGCTATGAGCAAGTCTTGCTGCTGGGATGACATCTTCGTTATGTGACATCACAAAGACATCTAAGATGCTGTAGCTCTTCAGCAAGTCCCCAATCGCGGTTGCCGTATCGACATCATTGGTATAGAATGCGGGAATGACTTTGCCATCGACAGCAATCAACGCATCGTAGACGTTAGAAAGCACAACACCATCTTTGTCAACGACATCAAGATTGCTGTTGATTCTGAAAATGGCTGTTGATGGACGTACTGCGTTTTGGAATGTGTCGAGTTGTGCTGCTGTATTGACCCAAACAGGGACAGTTGCAGGTGCAACGATACCTGTAGTCGGCTGGAACACATCGACAACCGATTTGAACTGGTAACGTTCGACTTCGACATAATCTTCAGGCAGTGTGATTCTGATGTTGTCATAATAGACCGTCGCATTATCTGCTTGGACACCGATTCTGCCATACTTATATTCAAATGCAGAATCATAAGTCATGACCAGGTTGTTATCAATGTATTGGTTGACTGTCGTATCCTTTAAATCGACTTTGAGACGATAGGTCTTGTTGGTTGCCAGTGCTTCTGAATAAGCAGCAGTCTTAGCAACATTCCAACCACCTGAGACACGTTTGGCGAATTCAACACCATTGGCAGCTGTGGCATCCTGACGGATCGCCATCTGGAAATAGTTTTCAGTCGAATAGCGGTACATCACAGATGTCCACCGTGATGCATTGGCTGCAGTGGTCATTCTCATGTCAGCTTCGATGATATAGTTGGTGAATCCTTGAAGGTAAGCAGGGAATAAGACAATGGTATAGGCAGAAAGCAGTAGTCTGCCATTGTCAATGGCTGCAGAGCCACCGGCTACACCTAAATTGTTAAAGCGCTGCAAAGTGTTCGGAATCGCGCCACTTGGATAATCGAAATTTTCTTCATAGATGACATATTCGGTTTCCGATGCCAATTTGATGAAGAAGTAGAGTGTCCAGTTGGTGCTCTGATAACTGAAATTGACAGGGAAAGTTCCCTTTTGACTGATGGTCACTGAATTTGCAGTAATCGTCACAGCAGGATTCGTACTCGTCAAGGTTGCCTGATTGAGTTTGATTTCACCGAATGTGCCAGACACATTGATGGATGTCAGATCAATAGGCTCATTGACATTACCAAGCACATGGGTGCTATTTTCTTTGATGGTTCTTGGATTTTCTTCATCCGCCGCATAAAGCGATGGTGATGAACCGATGCCACCGAAGAGCATGACCCCCATCAGTAAGATGACAAACAATAACATTTTTTTCTTCATATATACCTCACATTTCATTTGGGAAAACGATTTCCTGATTAAGAAAAAAATAATAACATGACCATGACAACACAAGGGAAAACGATTTCCTAATACGAGTAAAAAATAAAGGGTCTCGTGATTTTGTCATCGGATGAACACCTTTGATGCCATGTATGCGGTTACATTACAATTATATAAGGGATGCAGTTGAAAGTCAACACGTATGTATTCTATTTTTTTAAAGTCGTTTCTCTTTCAATCAAATCAACTGGAATCTTGTGGATGACTTGATGTTTTTCAGGACGGGTTTCAATTGATTTGAGGAGTTCTTGTGCTGCTCTTTTCCCGATATCTGTGGTGCTCTGGCGTATGGTGGTGAGTCTAGGCACGTAGTGCTTTGCAAAATCGATATCATCATAGCCCACAATGGAAATATCTTCGGGTACTCTGATCCCACGCGCTTCAAGACCTCTGATGACGCCAAAGGCAATCACATCGGAAAAGACCAGATAAATCTCTGGACGGTTTTCTTGCTGACTGATGATTTCTGCTGCGCGGTCACCGGTTTCAAAACCGTAGCCATCGCCAACGATGATATCAGATTCCTGATAGGGGATGTGTTTGCTATCTAGGATTTCTCTGTAGAACTGCAAGCGGTTGTAGAATGAACGTGTCGACAGTGGACCAGTGATGACACCGATATGTTTCATGCCCAGGCTCAAGGCATAGTCAATCCCAATCGACATACCCATGTAATCATCGGAAATGACTGAAGTTAGATTGGGCATCACGATGTCTGCGGAAACGCATGGATAATCGGATGCGACCACTTCCTTGATGTTTGGATTGTTGATGTTACCCATGACGATGAAGACGCCATCGACTTTTTTATTTTTACACCAGTCAAGATAAGTCATCTGATGACTGCCGAGTTTGCTCACAATCAAGACAATATCATAACCTTGCTTTTCAACTTCATGTTTGAATGACTGTAAGATTCTGGAGAAGAAGGGATGTTCGAATCCGACCAAAGAGATGTCAGAATAAATGACGCCGATGGTCCAACTTTTCTTGGCACTCAGAATTCTGGCATTCGACATGGCGACATATCCTGAATCTTCGACGTGCTTCAAGACACGTGCTCTGGTTTCAGCACTGATCCGTCCGTTTCCGTTAACGATCTTTGAAATCGTTCCTGGAGAGAGATTGAGTTCTTTGGCAATGTCGACAATTGTTTTTTTCACATGCACACCTCATGACCATTATATAACAGAAAAAGGCTAAAACTGTGCTTTGACATGCTATAATTTGATTAACATAGTTAACATGGATCGAGGTCATGCTGATGGAACCGTGGATCAGAACATTATTTGATGAAGATGTTTTAGCAGATGCTGGAGCATGTTTTGGCGCAAAGAAAACAGAATTGTCTTTGGTTGGGGGATTCGAGAATTTCATTTATGGATTTGATCGTGAAGGAGAGTCTTTCATCATCAGGATTGCGCATACCTCACACAGGACGATCCAAGATACCCTTTCTGAACTCGATTTTGTCAATCATCTGGCCATGCACGGTGCACCTGTATCCAAACCGGTCTTATCGGTTGATGGCCATTTTGTCGAACCCGTTTTAGCAAAAGACGGCTCCTATTTTGTCGTGAGTTGCTACCACAAGGCCAAAGGAGAACGTCCGACAAGAAGTCATCTGAATCCGGAATTCTTATTTAATTATGGGAAAACCATCGGGACATTCCACCATCTGACCACTCATTATCAACCCTCTTTTTCTATACAACCCAGATTTTCATGGGATCAGGATCCTTTGCTCGTTCATGCCAAGACTTACCTCACAGATCGTGATTTGATCATCTACGAACGTTTCATTGAAACGATGAAAGGCATTCAAGAGCTTCCAAAAAACAATCATAACTACGGCTTGATTCATACCGATGTCCATATGGGTAATTTCTTCATCCAGAATAACGAATTGACTGTCTTTGATTTTGATGACTGTGCAACGATGCATTTTGTCTCTGATATTGCGATTGCACTCTTCTATTATGTTGTCTTCATGAAGGCTGATGATGCAGAAAAGAAAGAAAAAGCCGATTTTTTCATGACACACTTCATGAAAGGATATCTCACTCAATATCCTTTATCGAAATCGGACTATCTTGAAATCCCCAGGTTTCTGAAGTTAAGAAAACTTGTCTTGTACATTGTTTTCCACCGAAGTTCAGACTTGACCACAGATGCTTTTGCCAGACACTATGTTGAAATTCACCGGGATCTGATCATCAAAGATCTTCCAGTCATTGACTTGGATTTTGAAAAGTATTATACTTGAGTTTACAAGAGACCAAAAGAGGTAAGGACAACGAACAAAACTGTCAGTATCATCATTTCAATCCTGATGCTTGTTTGGGTTATGATGCTATCAGCCGATAACATCCGTGCCGAACAAGGAAAAATACCCATTTTTTGTGTGGAAGCCGCATCGTTTGATGACGGAGGCTCCACACAATACATAGGCTTGCTCTATCAGATTTATCACATCAAGGTCATCGATACGGGCATTGAGCCCATGACAGTCGATTACGGATATTATGTCGTTCCTTGGTTCATTACACTTGACTACTTAAAACAAATGCTCGAGATGACTTAAATCACATGCCTTCATGTGGTTTTTTCTTTGTGAATTGGCTTAAATCTCGTATAATGGTGATAGATGATTGATAGGGGGAATACCATGATCAAACGACAAATCAGCAATCAGCCCAGAAGAATTTACAGACATCGCTATTTGCAATCGAGTCAACGACATTACGAAAAGCACATCACCATCAAAGAAGAATCACTCTATAAGCCACTTCTGGTGACGTTTTTGATCTTCTTGTTTGCCATGGTCGTCATTTTCCCCAATTCCATCTTTGACAATATCGTTCCGGCATTCATGGTCTTCATGAGACGTCTGGTCGGTTGGATGAGTCTATCCGCAGTTGCTACACTCTTGGTGCTTCCGGTGTCATTCTTTGATTTGGAACTCCTCAGAGTCTTTGGTGATACTGCCAATTATAGTACTTGGTTTGTGATCTTTGCTGTCGGATTTGCGGTATTTTCTGATACACTCTTTGCATTCATCGGATATCGTTTCACGAAACAACTGTCCAGACTGTTTACACAAAAAGTCAAGAAAACAGACGTTGAGAAATCTAACTTAAGACTCAGAAAATATGGCAATATTGGGATGTTTTTCTTTGCTTCGACACCGCTGCCTTTTACACTCGCGATTTATACCGCTGGTGCTGTGAGACTGAATAAAAAAGGATTTTTGATTGCGGTTGCGGCAGGCAGACTTGTCAAATACGGTGCATTCGCACTGTTTCTGAGATTGTTTGACATCAACTTGGCAGAGTTTGGCAGAAATCTGTTTACTACCATTTTCGGTTAAGGAGCTAATCATGAACCTCTATATCCAAAGTCAGAACCGAGTTGAATTAAGACTGATCGATCAGAAAAAGCGGGATTTAGTGTTGATACTTCCTGGAGGTGGCTATCAAAGAACGTCACCGAGGGAAGGCGTTCCTGTCGCAAAGGTCTATGAGGCATCAGGATTTCATACCGCAATCTATCATTACAGAGAAACACTGCTCATCCACCCCTATCTTGCTGAAGAAGGCAAGGCTTTCATTGAAAATCTTTTAGGTTTCGATTGTATTGACCGAGTCTTCATCCTTGGTTTTTCTGCAGGAGGACATTTTGCATGCCATCTTGCCCAGCTGTATCCACAGTTGATTTCTGGTTCGATTTTGGCTTATCCGGTGATCACTTCTGATCCCAGATACGCACATCAAGATTCGATTCACAGACTGATGGGTGGCAATCTTTCAGAAGAAAACCTCAATACGTTCTCACTTGAAAAACATGTTCATTCGAAAATGGGTCCGGTATTCATCTGGCACACGATGGATGATACGGTCGTTCCGGTTGAAAATGCGTTTCTCCTCACCTCGGCATGCCACGAGCAAGGTGTAAAAGTCGAATGTCATCTCTATCCGAAAGGACGTCACGGGCTGTCACTGGCAACCTTTGAAACGTCATTCGAAGACATGGATCCCCTAGCATTTGAACAAGAAAACAAGGATATTCAGTCATGGGCTGAGCTTTCCGTGACATTCTTGAAAGGAATAAAGAAATGACCCATATTCTTTTATCACGTTCGATTTTGGGCGATCCTATGATGGTGGATCGACTCAAAAACCATATCAAACCTCATCAACGTGTGACCATTTTGGCATTCTCCTTTTTTGAAACAGATGTCAGATCAGAAGCTGAATATGATACCCTTTATGCAAAAGGTGGATCTTATTATGAGAAGATGGTGACGATGTTTTTACCCTATGGCTTAGCAGAATCACAGATATCTTGGATTCATTATTTCAAGGACAATCAAGATTCTGCTATTCAGAAGATCAAGGATGCAGATATTCTCTACTTTCCTGGTGGATCACCAGATTTGATGATGAAGAGAATCCGTGAGTTTGGGATTCAAGAAGCGCTCGAAAGTCATCAAGGACTCTATATTGGATCATCTGCCGGTGCCATGATTCAATTCGAACATTATCACATCTCAAAAGACAAAGAATATCCGAGATTCAGCTACGAACAAGGGCTTAAACTGCTCAAAGGATTTTCCATTGAAGTCCATTATGATCGAACAAGAAAGCAGAAGTCTGGTATGAAGAAAGTCTGGCGAGCATGGAAAGAAGATATCTATGCCATCCCTGATGATGGAGCAATCTTAATCGATCAAGGCAAGATTGTCTTGATCAAAAGTGCACGACAAATCTATGATCGTCATGGCATCATGTAAGGAAAAAGAAAATACTTTCATCATACACACGAAGCATAGCGAGCAAGAAGCTATGCTTCTTTT
>DITG01000098.1 GCA_002422045.1 Acholeplasmataceae bacterium UBA6190 | reverse complement strand
CTTCTGAATAGGCATATCCGTAATAGAGCAGATATGATGCATAAACTGATGCTGGATCGCTCACCAATACATCAATCAAATAGTCATAATCATATTCTGTCTCATTGATGATTTCATAACCGATGATCGCACCACCAGGCGATCCTGATGTTCTAACACTCATGCTTGCAAGATTTTCCAATCCAAAACCTTTGGATCCGTAAACTTTCATCACATAATCTGTATCTGGCATCAAACTTTCAAAGATACCGACATTCATCCCTAAGGATAAAGATATCTCAAAAGATCCAAATTGATTCGATAAGACAGCCTTTAGTGATGATAGATCCAAAGCATGATCAGCATCGGTGACTTCGACCTGATAGACAATCTCACGTTCAAACGCTTGGAGGCTGATGATTTTTGCTTCTGGGCTTTTCGGTATCCAAACCACAGCGGCAATCACCACACCGATCGTCACAACAAAAGAGGACATCCAGGATTTTAGGATCTCCAGTCGTGATTTTTGTTTCTTCTGTTCTTTCAGTGCTTTCTGTGTTGGCATACATACTCCAGAAGTCAGAATCGATCATCTTGTATACGCATGATGTATTTGCCTACATTATATACCCGAATGGGGGATTTGAACATCCTTAGTCATCAGATAGGGGGAAAAAATGATCCAATTCATGATACAATATGTTGGAAAGCACCTTGGGGAGGTCAGCATCATGAATCCATTACAAACCAAAGAATTCACAACTTATCTAGAAATCCAAAGAACTCATCTTCGTATCACTCAAGAAATGTTTGTCTCAGATATCGTGTCTGTCAGACAATATAGAAGATACTTAAGGGGGATGTCTGTCATTCCGGAGGCATCTTTAAGACTTTTTGCAAACCGACTCGACATGACTTATGATCGTCTACTCAGTCATTTTGAAGAAACAAAAATCGAACAAAAGAAAACCATCCATGATTTTCATAACGCAATTGTCAATTATGATTATAAGATCGCTTCTGCACTGCGTAAAAAAATCAATCGAAGACATATGATCTTAAGCGATAGTCAATTGGTTTATGCATTCGCGCTAGTGCTTGAAAAATTCCAACTTAAAAAATTGAGTGCTTCTGATACAGTCAAGCATATCAGCGAGCTTGTTGGATATCCTGAAGTGTTGAATTCGCCATCTTTGTCGTCTGCGACCGTATTGGTTGTATCCTCACTGATGAATTATCCTGAATTCAAAGACCAAGAAAGACTGATTGAACGATTGATGACCTATCTAAAACAGACAGATATCATCTATTCAAGTCAAATTGATCGGAACTACATACTGACATTGTTTAGGATTGCAAGATATCGTGGCGTGCAAGAAGATTTCCAAAAAGTGATTGAGTTATGTAATTTAGGAATTCAGTATTCATTGGATCGAATGTCGATGTATATGCTCGATTACTTCTACTATTTCAAAGCTTTGGCGTATCACAAATTGAACGACCCAAGTAAGTATGAAGAGATGGTATTCAAGTGTTACACTCTCGTTCATAGTATTGGAACACCTGCCAAGGTGAAGAAGTTTAAAGATATGATGGAAGCCGATTTTAATGTATCATTGGATGAGTTTGTAATGGATTATATCAAAACAAAACGACTTGGCAATTAGCCGAGTCGTTTTTTATGATTACTCATCGCATCAGTCTATAAGATATTCATCATATGGCAATGGATCATACGATAAGAAAATATCATTCAGTTTAGTCTGATGGAATCTATCGGATTCTTTCTGACATAATAAACAACAGGAATCAACGTGGATATGCATGCAATCATCAGAGCAACAGCCACAATCAAGAAATACTGTCTTGGACTTGTGACAAGCAATGAAACATTGATTGTCGCTTGAACTTTAACCATTTGATTCATTGCAAATGATGTGATGCCTAACAGTGATGCAGAAAGCAAAGCACTCAATCCCAATAGAATCAGTGATTCTGCTGTAAACCACGCATAAATGTGTTTAAAACCAGCCCCCATCGATCTTAAGATACCAATGTCTTTTTGATGGTGCTGAATTGAACTATAGATAAAAGTGAATAAAATGAGTAAAGTGAGCACTCCGATGCCGAAGGTGACGAATGTAAGAACATTAGATATACCTTCGAATAGTGATCCAAGAAATGAAACATTGCTTAAGATATCATTTCTACCGATTAAATAAACTTGCCCTGTGAGATTCATTAAATCATGTATCAATGCTTGATTTGAACTGAACTCTGAACCCAATAACGTAATCATGCTATGATATGGATAAATTTGCTCAAGATCAATCAGTGATTCATATTGACTGCCACTGACGATGACTGTATCAAAATCAATGGGTTCTTCACTTTTGAAGACACCTGCAATTTCTAAAACGTATGTTGTTTGATTCTTGGAAAAACTCAGTGAAGCATCATTGTTTGTTGAATTGAGTAATTCTTCTAATTCATCTGTAAATGCCTGATTGAAGAAAAATTCATAGCCTCTACTCGGATGATAGATATTGGTTACAGATGATTTGATGTATTCCTGATATGTGATGGTTTGTTCACTTTCAAATTGAGCTTGGATTTCATCATAATGATCACTAACAAATGCATCAATGAGTTGATCACTTCGAGTCAATAATGTCACAATATTCATGAAACTTCTCACGTACTCATAGTTGAGCAAAACCATATCATCAGATAATTCAGAGTGACCATTGATCCATAGAATATCTAGATCTTTGTAGTCATAACTTTGTAGCTTTGCAATACTGTTATGATTGACCGATAGTTCTGTAGATAATTCGAGAGAACCAACATATTGTGCTGGAATGACATAATCATCGTTCAATTGACTGTTGATTTGGTTGGATAACTCTGTTGAGATGAACACCATCTCATGAATACTTCCGTTCACTGCTGCTAGTTCTTGAGATAAAATCTCATGGAGCAGTGGGCTAATGTTTGATCCGTTAAAAAGCACTTTGTATTTTTCAGGATTAAATTCTGTATCAATAATACCGGTGATGCTCAAAACTCCCATTGAACCAAAATCAATGGAAAGTCCGATTAAGTCTTGATATGAATCAATGACAATACGTGAATCTTCATTTTTAAGTCCATACTCTAGAAAATGTTCGTAGATTCTTTTGGTAATGACCATATGATGTTCTTCGGTAGGAAGTTCACCTGCAACAAGCGATAAATTTAATTCTGCCAGAATACTATCTGTCATAACCATTGCTCCTGCAAATAGTCCAGGATATAAATCATTAGATTCCACATCATCAAAAAGTAGGTCTTGTATACTTCTTTCGAATCCTAAATGGACAGGATAGAATGAATTCCCTGAGTATAAATTTTGATAATTGATGATCATTGAATCATTGATCAATAAGAGTTCATCTTCTGTTTGATTCGTCTTTCTTCTTTGGTTAATAAGTATCCACGGTGATGTTGAACTTGATAAAGACTCAAGTATTTGGGTTGAACGATCATAACTTGAGGCTGAATCTGAAAGTCCGAGTACAAGCAGTAATGACATTGCAATGAGTAAAGATAATACGAGTCTTACTGATATTTTTCGTATATTTTTAACTCCCAGTAGAAAGGAAGGAATTATTTTCAGTTTTGGGTATTGGAATGGTGGCAACATTGATTCTTGGTGATTTTCAGGCAACGAATCAAAGATGATGCTGCCATCTTTGATCTCAATAACACGATCTGCAAATGAAATCGCAGACTCTCTGTCATGCGATACCGTGATGATCAAAATTTCCGATGACAATTTTTTGAGAAGTAAAAAAATCTCTTTTGAGGTCTCTGTATCCAGTGCCCCTGTAGGTTCATCCGCTA
>DITG01000116.1 GCA_002422045.1 Acholeplasmataceae bacterium UBA6190 | reverse complement strand
CAACAATTGTTGACTTTCGTGGTGTTTGGTGGTTTGATCTTCAATACGCTGATTTTCATCTCAATCTATCTGTTTAGAAAACGTTCACCCGAACTGAATCGTCCTTACAAAGTGATCGGTTATCCTGTTGTACCTGCGATTGCGATTCTCGGTATGGTGCTTCTCATCATCTCAACACTCGTTGAAAGTCTAGTACCTTCACTGATTGGTCTTTCTGTCTTGGTTGCGGGTTACTTCCTCTATGATCTTTTCATCAAAGTGAGAAAAACATAAAGACGGAAAAAATTCCGTCTTTTATTTTTCAACGACTTCTAAATGATCATCTTTGACAATCATTTCATAGGACTCATTGGGCATGATTTTTCCTGAGATGATTTGCGTCGCGACCATCGTTTCAATATGTCTTTGGATGAAACGTTTCAGTGGTCTTGCACCATATTCATCATTGAAGCCATGCTTGATGACAAATTTCTGGATATCTTCTCCGAAATGAATCGATAAATGCTTATCTTTGAGTCGATCTTCAAGATCAAGTAACATCTTTTTCGCAATCTCAACCTGGACTTTCAAGGATAATGCGTTGAAGATGATGATCTCATCGATACGATTGATGAATTCAGGCTTGAATTTGGTCTTCACCAGATTCATGACTTCCTTTTGTGCATTGGCATCATAGGAAAGTAAGAATTCACTACCGATGTTTGAAGTTAAAATGATGATGGTATTCTTGAAATCAACCGTTCTGCCTTGATTGTCTGTGAGTCTGCCGTCTTCGAGAATTTGTAACAGGATATTGAACACTTCAGAATGTGCTTTTTCGACTTCATCGAACAAGATGATCGAATATGGTTTTCTTCTGACCGCTTCGGTGAGTTGTCCGCCTTCATCGTAACCGACATATCCCGGAGGAGAACCGATCAGTCTTGAGACACTATGGGATTCCATATATTCGCTCATGTCGATCCGAACCATCTGATGTTCGCTATCAAAAATGGCTTCTGCAAGTGCGCGTGCCACTTCGGTTTTACCAACACCCGTCGGTCCGAGGAAGAAGAAGGAACCAATCGGTCTGTTTTCATCTTTGATACCCGCACGCTGTCTGATGATCGCATCGCTGATCAGTTGAAGTGCGTGGTTTTGTCCAATGACGCGTTTCTTGAGCGTTTCTTCGAGGTGTAACAACTTTTCACGGTCACCTGACATCAGTTTGGATACGGGGATTTGTGTCCACTTAGAAACGATTTCAGCAATGGATTCTTCAGTCACCACTTCAGTCAAGAGTTTTCCTTCCTGCTGGCTATCTTGAGTCAAGGCGTTGATTTCTTTTTCTAAACTTGGAATCTTCGAATATTGGAGTTCTGCAGCTTTTTGATAGTCATTGGCATTGAATGCGTTTTGAAGATCAGTTCTGAGCGTTTCCAGACTGTTTTTCTTTTGCTTGATGAGATTGATCTGTTCTTTTTCAGTCTGCCACTGTGTCTTGAGTTTTTTCTCTTCAGCCTTCAAGCCTTCGATATCAGTCTTGATCTTGGATAATCTTTCTTTGGATACGGGGTCTGTCTCCTTATCCAGAGCAGTCTTTTCAATTTCAAGCTGCATCAGCTTTCTCATGACCGTATCGAGTTCAACTGGCATGGAATCGATTTCCATACGAATGGATGCACAGGCTTCGTCAATCAAATCAATTGCTTTATCGGGTAAGAAGCGGTCTGTGATGTATCTCGATGACAATGTCGCAGAAGCGATGATGGCAGGGTCAGAAATATGAACACCATGATGCGCTTCGAATCTGGATTTGAGTCCTCTCAAGATACTGATGGTGTCAGAAACAGTGGGTTCGTCGATTTGGACTTTTTGGAATCTGCGTTCCAAGGCACTGTCTTTTTCAATATATTTCCGGTATTCATTGAGTGTGGTTGCCCCAACACAATGGAGTTCACCTCTGGCAAGCATGGGTTTGAGCATGTTGGATGCATCCATCGCGCCATCCGCACGACCTGCACCAACAATGGTATGCAGTTCATCGATGAATAAAATGATTTCTCCGTTGGATTCCTTGATTTTATTCAAGACAGCTTTCAAGCGTTCTTCAAATTCTCCTCGAAATTTCGCACCTGCAACCAGTGCAGCAAGGTCTAGTTCATAAATGATTTTGTTTTGCAGTCCCAAAGGAACGTCTTTATCGACGATCCGACGTGCAAGTCCTTCGACGATGGCTGTTTTACCGACTCCAGGTTCACCGATCAAGACAGGATTATTCTTGGTTTTGCGGGACAGTATTTTGATCACGCGTCTGATTTCTTCTTCGCGACCGATCACTGGATCAATCTTGCCTTGTTTGACAGCATCGACAATGTTTCTTCCGAATTTGTCTAAGATTTTAGGATCTTTGTTGTAATCTTCCATTTGTGTAAAGTTCATCTTTATCCTCCTTTGGCAGTCTCAACTCGATATTGCCAATATTATTATAAAACAACATTTTGGCACTGTCAACAAATGTGTGCTAATTTCACATATTTTTAAAATCGTGATACAATGAAAATAAGGATGTGAACACTATGAAAAAAGTCTTATTTGTATGTTTGGGTAATATCTGTCGGTCCCCGATGGCAGAAGGCATGCTTGCTCAATTGATTGAAGCGCAGGGACTCAGCCAGCACATTCAGGTAGCTTCACGTGCGACTTCGACCTGGGAAATAGGGAATCCTCCCCACATTGGCACACAGCATGTGCTCAATCGGATCGGTTTCGACTGGCAAAACAAAAAAGCAGAACAAATCAATCCTAATGATTTCGAAACCTATGATTACATCATTGCCATGGACCACCATAACGTGAAGTATCTCTTAGAACATGCTGGTATTCACAAGGATAAGATCTGGCTTCTCAGAGATATCGATGAAAAGACCAAGGGTGAAATCATACCGGACCCCTATTTTGATCATACTCACGAAGTGACTTATAAGTTGCTAGCAGAGTCATTGCCACAATGGCTAGAGAAAATCAAAGCTGAACTTTGACTATTTTGAACTGGATTTGTATTGACTTTCAAGGTCTTGAAACGTTATAATGATATAGCATGTTGGTGGCCTCATAGCCAAGTGGTAAGGCAAGGCACTGCAACTGCCTGATCATCGGTTCAAATCCGTTTGAGGCCTCCATTGACATTCAACAAACACATTTTCGGATGTGTTTTTTATTTATTGATAGGGATTCATCGATGATTCATACGATAGCTTTACCATGCATTCGATATTGAGTCAGGATCAATTATGGTTTTTGAAAACAGGTGTCTTTGATTCGTGGTATACTGAATATAGTCATTATTCGATAGAAAGAGGTCATTATGGACAAATCAGAATACAAAATAGCACTCATGATTGACTCGGAAAATGTATCCATCAAATACATTGAACCCGTCATGAATGAAATATCAAAATACGGGAAAATCGTCATTGCACGTTTTTACGGGGATATCAATAACTTATCCAAAGACTGGGAAACCACAGCGAGAAACCTCGCCATCCGTGCCATTCACCAATCCAATGTTGCTGTCGGGAAAAACGCTGCAGACATGGCCATGGCGCTTGACGCACAAGAAATCATGTATCAATCCAAAGTGAACGCATTTTTCTTAGTCACTTCAGATTCAGATTTCACACCACTTGCTGAAAAGCTCAGAGAAGGCGGTATGCATGTTGTCGGTATTGGCTCTGAGAAAAAGGTCACTTCAGCATTCAAATCTGCATGCAACGAATTCAAGTACTTTGAGTATTTGAAAGATGAAGAGGAAGAAGTGCCAAACGTCAAGAACAAGACAGAACCTGAACCTGAAATTGAGATTGGCGATATCATCAAAAGCATCATCGTTGAAAACGGAGAACATAACCGGATTCAATTGAGCAGACTTGGCGATATCCTCGTCAACCGTTTCTCAGATTTTGATGCTAGAAAGTATGGATCTAAAAATCTATCCAATCTTGTCACGACAATCCCAGGGTTGACAGTTTCAACAGAAAAGACGACGACATTTGTGAATTTAATCTCCAAAATTTCGATGGATACCATATCGAAAGCGATTGTGGATATCGTTTCCAAATCAAAGAAGAAAGAAATGCTACTGACCAACATCAAAAATGAGCTTGAAAAGGTATTCCCAGATTTCAATTACATGGAACTTGGATTTTCAAGATTCAGTAAACTCGTTTCATCGATAGAAACACTGACCGTTAAAGATAACGCAGCCAAACTCAAAATATGAACGAATATTCTGTCAAACATGGCATGCCTAGTGTGAGTGAGGCACTCCATCGACTCAATACCATCATCACTGCATCGAGAAGCAGAGAAAAAATCATCAAGCTTGTCCATGGATACGGATCAACAGGTGTCGGTGGCAGCATCAAAGAAGCTATCAGAAGTCATCTTCAAGAACTCAAATCCAAAAGTCTCATTCAATCCTTTATTCCAGGAGAAGCATTCGGTCAAATGATGGGATTTGACTCAGAGATCAAGACATTCAAATCCTTACTGGAAAAAGATCAGGACTACAAAAAATCCAATCCGGGCATTACCTATATCATTTTTTAAATCAAGCAATCAAACATAGGAGTCAGTCATGAACATCTCACAGTATTTTAAACCGAAGTCACTGGTTTACACAGGTAAACATGCAAGTGTGAAAACCGAAATCATTCATTATGTCTATGACGAGAAAGAATTGTCGATCAAACATGACTTTCAACCGGTTCCAGGTTTCAAGAGTTACATTCAAGTCATCGGACTCTCCAATGTGGAGCAGATCCAGTCTCTCAAACAATACTTTGCAATCGATGCCTTGATTTTAGAAGACATCTTCAATGTCAACCAGCGCAATAAAATCGAACTCGTCAAAGACTCTATTTTCGGGACCTTCCATATCGAATTTCTTCAAGGAAAGTCAATCAAAGGGGACTATATGAGTATTTGGATGGACTCCAGTACACTCATCACCTTTCATGAAATAGAACCCGTTTTTCTATCCCCTTTAAAACAACTCTTCAATGATCATCAGGAACTGAGAACCAGATCGATCGACTATCTGTTTTTTCAAATCATGGACATCATCACTGACAATCACTTGGATGTCTATGACCAACTGGATGCTGAAGTCAATCAGTTTGAAAATGACATCCTCGAAACGAAAAACATCGAACAAGAAGAGTTTTATCTCTTGCGCAAGTTCATGCTGAATATGAAAAATCATGTATCGCCCGTGCTTGAACATCTCAATCAGATCATGAATAAAAAATCTCCCCTGTTTAAGGAAGATAACATCCCTTATTATGACGACTTACGCGACCACCTGGTTCGCTTGGACAGTCGTTTGGATCGTTCGAGAGAACTGATGAGACACTTGCTTGATTTGCATATGAACAACCAATCGAACAAGATGAATAAGATCATGGCAACTCTAACGTTATTTTCCGCGATTTTCATTCCTTTATCATTTCTTACCGGGTTTTTCGGGATGAATTTTGTCCACTTTGGTATTCTACAGTATGAATATGCTGTCATAGGTTTTACAATTCTTTGTGCATCCATCATCATTTTCATGGTCTGGTTCTTCAAGAAAAAGAAGTGGTTCTAGAAAAAAGGGCATATCGCCCTAGGTATTGATGGTTTCAAAGTTTTTGTAGAGGTAAAGTGCAAAATACAAATCGAAATGACCTTCGACATTTGTGAGATTATAACCGAGCTGATGGATCACTTCGAGTCTGTATCTCACGGAATTATAATGGATAAACAAAGCATTGGCGGTATCTTTGGCATTAAACTTGCATTCAATGTGCTTATACAGCGTGTCGATCAACGGCGTGCTGTTTTTTTCTTCATAATCGATGAGTGCTTTCAATTTTCCATAGACATAATCTCTCAGTCTACTGTAATCAATGTTTTTCAGTAAATTGAGTACTTTGATCTTGTCTTCTGAAAAGATATTGATAGAAAGATTTTTGCTCTCGATGTGAATCAATGCTTCAGATAACTGGAAATAAATCTTTGAAATTTGAGAGGCTTCGTGAATCTTGTTGGAGAATGCGACTTTGAAGGATAAGTCCTTGTATTTCATCGATAATGTCTCGTACACATTTTGCATCGTATCAGAAAGATTCAAGGTTTCAATGGTATTCAAGATGAATAAGAGCTGATCGTTGAGTAATGTATACCGTAATTCATCGGCATTCAGGTGAAATTTGTTGATGATGACAGTTCTGACATATTCGACAAGATTGGGATTGATGATGGTTCTATGATTATCCTTGAATGTCAATAAAATGAGTGTCACGGGAAAGATGACATTCCATTGATATCTCTTGGATGCTTCAATCAATTGGGTATTGGTATAATTCGATGACAGGTTGGAAACGAAATTGAGCAGAAATTGATTTTGCTTCAATGTGTTTTCAATCTTTTTTTGATGAATGACAATAATCATGAGTTTAAAGATTTCGATGTAGTTATGCAAAATGTGTCTTTTATCGTTTTTTGCCATCAACACAAATCGATAAATTGGTTTTTCATCATAAATGACGTCTTCTGAATAATAAAGCGTATCTCCAATGCGTTGAAACAAGTTCTTGGTCTGTTTGGACTGGTTGAAGTATGTCGCAAGCGATTCATGAGATGAATAGGTTGTCTTATTGTCAAGGTTTTGAATCAGCACTTCAAGATCGGGTATCTTGTCGATGATGTTCATCAATGTCTTGGTCGAAGGCGTTTCATAGACCTGTTTTAAAAATTCGGAATAGTTTGCATCAAACGCATAATTCGTGTAATCCTGGCTTTGAAGTTCAGATAGGATGTTGTTGAACAATAATGAAAGATTGGCATCATAATTCAAGGCAATCACTGGAATACCCAATTGGTCTGCAAGTTTGAGAATTTCGTCAGGAATCACATCAATGTACCTGTGCATCTTGATTAAGATGCCGGCGGTATCTTTCCGAGCCAAAGCATACAAAAGATGTTTGAATGTCTCAACATCGGTCTTGACAGGATAGAAGGTTGTCAGGATTAAGGACCGTTCGATGATGTAATTCTCAAAATCAGGCGTTTCAAGAATGGAAACACTCTCAAAACTGTGATCGAGTCGTTCGGTTGCTGATAGAATGTCGTAAGATTCGAATATTTCTCGCTCAAGTAAGTCCTTCAACGTCGTCTTCATGGGTTCACCTCGACCATATTGTAGCATATTTGGATTTTATTACAAACATAAAGCGTTTTTATTGTCAAGTCTCCATAAATACTTCTCACATCACATTTGTGTATAATTGAGTTACACAAGGAGGTGCGTACTATTAAATACTTTGTTAAAAGTGACTGGAACGGATTTTTTGGACTTTTTACCAATAATCTGACCAATATTCTCGTGATGGCTAGTTTGCTTTCAGTGGTGGTTGGTCTTCCAGGAAACATTGTCTATGGCAGAATCTTACCTGCAGTCGGTCTGTCCATCTTGTTATCCTCTATCTATTACAGTTATATGGCAATCAAACTTGCCAAAAAGGAAAACCGTTCTGACGTGACTGCACTACCCGCTGGCACTTCAGTTCCGCACATGTTTCTGATCGTATTTCTCATCATCGGACCCGTATTCTGGGCTACAGGGAATGCTTACCTGGCATGGGCAGCTGGACTTGTCTGGGCTCTCCTTGAAGGTGTTGTTGAACTGTTAGGCAGTTTCATTGGGATCAAAATACGTAAAATATTACCCAGAGCAGCGATGCTTGGCTCCTTGGCAGGGGTATCCATCACATACATCGCACTCAATCCCGCATTCAGTATTTTTGCAGTACCATACATCGGATTGGTCGCGTTGGCCATCGTCTTGCTTGGATGGGTTGGCAAAGTCAAGATGCCATTCAACATACCCACTGGCCTGGTTGCCATCATCATCGGTGTCATCATCGGTTGGGTGAGTGGATTGATGACAGGTACGGCACTCATTGACAGTCTATCCAATATCACATTTGGTGCGCCTGTCCCCAGTTTTACACGATTCTTTGACGGATTTTCAGATGCACTCCCATTCTTATTCTCTGCCATTCCGCTCGGCATTTACAACTTCTTTGAAACCATTGACAATTGTGAATCCGCTGCAGTTGCAGGCGATAACTACAATACCCGTGAAGCGATGCTAGCCGATGGAACCACAACCATCATCGGTGCCATCTTTGGAAGTCCTTTTCCTACAGCGGTATTCATTGGACATCCGGGATGGAAAGAAGCAGGTGCACGTATCGGTTATTCATTTGTCGGTGGTCTGACACTGTTCGTCTTAACCATCTTCGGCATGATCTCAGTATTGCTCAACATCATTCCTGTTGTTGCAATCTTGCCGATCTTGCTTTATATCGGTGTCGTCATCACAACACAAGCATTCACTTCCGTATCCCACAAATATGCACCAGCTGTCGTATTGGCCATCATTCCATGGCTTGCTGACTGGACAAAGAATGCTGTGGATATCGCACTTGGTGCAGCCGCAACCAACGCAGGCAATGTCGGATTCGATAATTTGGCAACTGCTGGGCTCAATTACTTTGGCATGATGAATCTTGGTGCAGGCAGTATCATTGTCGGGATGATTTTAGGTAGTATCGCAGTCTTCGTCATTGATCACAAGTTTGTTCATGCAACAGTAACCAGTTTGGTTGCCGCAATACTGACTTATTTCGGGATCATTCATTCCGGAATTGTTGGAATCAATTCGAACTTTGATATGACACTCGGTTATCTGTTGATTGCAATTATTTTTGCAGGCTATGCTTATGTCTATATAAAAAAAGGAGAAAATCATGAGAAAGTATCAAGTTGAAGCCAAACCATTCACCTTCGATTTTGATCTCGAAAAAACTGCGCTCGTCATCATTGACATGCAACGCGATTTTTGTGAGTTCGGTGGATTTGGTGAGGCACTCGGAAATGATATCACACCGACAAAGTCGATCATTCCAACCGTTAGAAAAGTATTGGATCGGGCACGCGAAACTGGCATGTTCATCATTCACACCAGAGAAGGTCACAGACCTGACTTAAGCGATGTGCCAAAAGCGAAAAAAAGACGTTCATCAGCCATTGGCGAAGTCGGTCCAATGGGAAAGATTCTGATTCGAGGCGAATATGGTCATGACATTGTCGATGAACTCAAACCGCTGCCCAACGAAGTTGTATTGGACAAACCGGGCAAGGGCGCATTTTATCAAACCGATTTGCATTTGATCTTGCAAAACAAAGGCATAGAATCTTTGATTTTCTGTGGTGTCACCACACATGTCTGTGTGCATACCACCATCAGAGAAGCCAATGACAGAGGTTATGAATGTTTGATGATTGAAGATGGAACCGCAGCCTTTGATCCAAGAGATCAGGAAGCTGCCATTCGGATGATCAATCAACAAGGTGGTATCTTCGGTTGGACAACAACCAGTCAACTATTGCTCAAGACTTTAAAATAGAAAAAGGAGAACATTATGTTTAAGAACTTGAAGGGTGGAACACCCTGGTGGGTCAAAGGTGACCTCAATGGATTTTTTGGTTTATTTTCTAACGTACTCACGAATTTCCTAGCAGCAGTCGGTTTGCTGCTCGTCATTGGCATGCCCAATGACATCGTCTTTGGCAATGTTGTCCCAGGGACTGCAGTTGCAGTCGGTTTAGGTGGCATTTTACTTGCATATCAAGCGAAACGCTTATCGATTAAGACCAACAAGAGTGATGTCACAGCCATGCCTTATGGCTTATCCGTACCTCATTATTTCGTGGTTGCTTTCGGTGTCATTGCTGTCGTTTATGCAGCGACAGGCGATTGGCAAACCGCTTGGGCAGCAGGCGTTGTCTGGAACCTGATCCAAGGCATCATCATGGGTATTGGTTCATTTGTTGGCATTTACATTAAGAAATTCATTCCACGTGCAGCGATGCTCGGTGCGCTTGCAGGTCTTGCGATTACCTATATCGCGATGAATCCTGCAGGTCAGGTGTTCACAACCCCATACATTGGCTTGACTTCACTCGCCATCATCTTTGTCGGTTGGTTTGCACTCAAGAAAATGCCATTCGGTATTCCTGCTGGCGCATTTGCCATCATGGTCGGTACGATCTTGGCATGGGTAACCGGTTATATGGATCCAGCGGCTGTCGGAGAATCATTTTCGAATGTCGGACTCAGTTTACCTAATCTTGCCATCAATCTGTTTGGAAGAGGGTTCGCTCAAATCGCACCCTTCTTGCCAGCAGCCATTCCTCTTGCTATCTACGACTTCCTTGAAAGTTTAGACAATCTTGAAAGTGCTGAAGTATCCGGCGAATCCTACAATGTTCCAAAGGCAATGATGGTTCCTGCAGGATTGACCATACTCGGATCATTCTTAGGTTCACCATTCCCAACGATTATCTACATTGGCCATCCTGGTTGGAAATCCACAGGGGCACGTGTCGGTTACTCATGGGTGACTGGTGTCGCGATTCTCTTACTCGCATTCTTAGGATTCATGAACTTCGTCTTAGCTGTCATACCTCTGGTTGCGTTATTACCGATTCTGATGTACATTGGTTTAGTCATTACCACTCAGGCGTTTGCGACAACAGAAAAACGTCACATGCCTGCTGTTGCACTCTCTTTCATTCCATTAATTGCAGGATTTGTGACCTTGCAGGTCAAGAATGCAATCAATGCAACCGGTGGTACACTCGATTACGGCGCACTTGCAAACACAGGTATTCCATTACTTGGCTGGGAAAGACTTGCAGCGGGTGATATCTTGGTCGGTATGATGGTAGCAACCATCGCGATTTACATCATCGACAAGAAGTACTTGAGATCAGCGGTCTTTGCTTTGATTACTGCAGGACTCGCATTCTTCGGTTTCATCCACGCTCCACAAATTGGATTTGCGACAGGTTGGGAAGTTGCCGTTGGTTATGCTTGTATGGCACTTGTCCTGTTTGTCATGAATTATTACAGAGCCCACGAAAACACGCATGAAGGGCAAGCAAGCTGAACTAATATCCATCGATCGACACATATTTGAAGAACTCAAGATGAATGGTGCAAACATACAAGGTGTATACACCAGCACCATTCATCTTTCTTTAAGTGATTCAATCATCACGCTTGGGCATGCCATCGGTTTGGGAAAACATCATGTCATCATGGATCAAAGTATTGCCATGTTGGATGCGGATATTGTGCCTGGATGGCATGTGACCATACAAAACGATGAGATGTTGATTGGATCCAGTCGAATCATAATCAAACCGGAGGCTATCCGTTCTTTTCAACCTTATCATCAAACATTCAGGTTGGACTTGAAATCGATCGATGTCATTAAAATATTAAAAACAATGATTACAGATAGCAAACAGTTTCAAGCATTTGCATCAAAAGATGCAAGTCCTCATGTCCGTTATCAGTACGAAAAAATAGATATGTTCTTAAACAGCCCGGGATATCCATCAGCCCTGTCTATTTTAGGTTTAGGCATGGGATTGACACCACTTGGTGATGATATTTTGACAGGATTCATCATGGGGTTGAATACTGTGGGCAAGTCACTGCCTTGGATTCAACTGTTGATTCAAGAAGCAATTCGAAAGACAAGCAGATTGTCAGCCCAAAATTTAAAGGACACATGGGAAAGATATTATCCGGATCTGATGATTGACATGATTGAAGGTATCATGATTCATCATGACACCAAAAGCGCTTTACCGGTATTGAATCTTGGAGCAACCAGTGGTGCTGGGATCTTATATGGTTTCATACACGGGATATTGTAGGAGAGTAACGATATGAATGATCATAAAATACTAAAAAACAGTTACTTTGATTCTGTCACATTGATGAGTACGACGGTTTCCATCAAAAAAGAGATGAATTTGAGTGAACTCGTGATGTTCATGGGTACAGAAATGAATAAAGAGATGATCAAATCGGTTGGTTTGTATCATCCTGATATGGACTTAGCTGAACCCAATGACTTAATCATCGCATGTACAATCACACATGAGAACAAACTTTGGGCTGACGAAGTCGTCAAGCGTCTTTCAAGTCGAAAAAAATCAAGCCATACGGAAGTACAATCACCGAAAACCATCTCTCAAGCCAAAGAACAACTGGATGCGAATCTAGCAGTCATCAGTGTGCCGGGCATCTATGCGGCACATGAGGCATTCAAAGCATTGGAAAACAACATGCATGTGATGCTTTTTTCAGACAATGTTTCCATTGAAGATGAAGTTGCACTTAAAAAACTAGGTCAATCAAAAGACTTACTCGTCATGGGTCCAGATTGTGGAACTGCAATCATTAATGGCAAAGGTTTATGTTTTGCGAACCAAGTCAAACGAGGACCGATTGGACTTGTTGCGGCTAGCGGTACAGGACTACAGGAAGTGACAGTCATCATTGACCGTTTCAATGGCGGTATCTCGGAAGGCATTGGCGTTGGCGGACGAGACTTATCCGAACAAGTCGGTGGCATCATGATGCTCAAAGGCATCGATGCACTCGATAATGATCCAGATACTCAAGTCATCGTTCTCATTTCCAAGCCGCCTCACAAAAGTGTTCATGAAGCGATTATCAACCGATTACAAACGATAACGAAACCTGTCGTTGTCTGTTTTCTCGATGCAAAGAACACGACATCCATACCAGGGGTTCACTTTGTATCGACATTGACCGAAGCGGCCGTGATGGCCTTATCACTTTGTGGTATTCAAACGCCTTCATTGACAATACTCGATCATGACATCATGACTCAAATCTCATCTTTACGCCAATATTTCAAGCCAAATCAGAATGCAATCAAAGGATTATTCTGTGGTGGGACATTAACCGCAGAGGCACTTTCCGTCATCAGACCCTTCGTCAATCACTTAACGAGCAATGTTGCTAAGAAAGCAGAAGAAAAAATGAAAGATCCCTTAAAAAGCGAAGGCCACAATCTCGTCGACTTAGGCGATGATATCTTCACTCAAGGCAAACCTCATCCGATGATTGAACCGAGTATTAGGAATGATAGAATCATCTTAGAAGCGAAGCGTCCAGAAACCGCAGTTATCTTGCTAGATTTCGAACTTGGCATCGGTAGTCATGCGGATCCGGTTGGTGTCACACTTCCTGCCATCGAAGAAGCTATTCAAATCTCCAAGCAACTTGGAAAAAAGATTGTGTTTGTCGCTTATGTTTGCGGTACGAATCAGGATTATCAAGGTTTGGTCTCTGCTGAAGAGAGACTTCATCGTGCAGGTGTCATCTTAGGACAAACCAATGCACATGCAGCCATCATTGCAGCACATCTGGTCCAGGAGGGTTCACATGAGCATTCAAAAACTGTTTAACGAGGACATCAAAGTCATCAACATCGGTTCTCCATCTTTCGTTTCCGATTATGAAAGACAGCATGTGACATTTGTACATTTGGATTGGGCTCCACCAGCTTCCGGGAATCTGACTCTCCTTGGTCTGTTGAATCAAATCAAACCTTATCAAGCAAAGATTCAACAAGCCAACGCATTGGCTGTTTCACGTATTAAGGCTGCAGAAGGCAGACTGATTGCCGTCAAAAAAGCTTACGATGTTATACCCAACATGAGCAAGAATACCATTTTACATGCAGGTCCTAAGATTGATTTCAAGTTGATGGCAGGACCCATGCGCGGTGCAATCATTGGTGCGCTGATGTATGAAGGTTTGGCAAAGAATGAAAAAGAAGCAATCAAACTTGCTGAATCCGGTGCTATTGAATTTGATAGTGCACATCATCATGACGCAGTCGGTCCGATGGCAGGCATTATTTCTGCTTCAATGCCTGTTCATGTCATCTATAATATTATTCACCGGAATTATAGTTATTGCACAGTCAATGAAGGACTTGGAAAAGTACTTCGATATGGTGCTAATAGTACTGAAGTGATCGCAAAACTAAAGTGGATTGAAAAAAGTTTTATGCCAGTCATCAATGATGCATTGATTTTATCGGGTGGCATCGATATTAAAAGCATCACTGCCCAAGCGCTACACATGGGAGATGAATGTCACAATCGCAATAAAGCTGCTTCCGCACTCTTTTTGCGTGAGATTGCATCCTATATCTTACAAACAAAGCATGAAGAGCAGGCAAAGAAAGAAGCTCTTGAATTCATCAAACAGAATGAACATTATTTCTTAAATCTTTCTATGCCATTTGCAAAAGTTGCACTTGACAGTGCTAGAAACATTCCGTATTCGACAGTTTTGACAGTCATGAGCAGAAATGGCGTTGAATTTGGCATTCAACTTGCGCACAGTAAAGAGTGGTATACTGCCAAAGCGAATTATGTGCAAGGACTGATGTTTCCAGGGTTCACTGAACAAGATGCGGCTCCAGATATCGGAGATTCAGCCATCACAGAAACATTTGGCATCGGCGGATTTGCGATGGGTGGAGCTCCGGCAATTGTTCAGTTTGTCGGAGGAGTCGTTGCTCAAGCACTCGCATATTCAAGATCCATGCATGAAATTTCTGCAGGGAAACATCAATTATTCACCTTACCTCCCTTGGATTTCATGCCAACTGCATGTGGTATTGATATGATCAAAGTCGTTGAGACGGGCATTTTGCCAATCATCAATACAGGTATGGCACACAAAGAAGCGGGGGTTGGACAGGTTGGAGCAGGATTGGTTCATCCGCCCATGGCATGCTTCGAAAAAGCTTTGAAAGATTTTGTCAAACAATTGAAGGAGGAACATCGATGAAAATACTAGTTGCACTCGGTGGCAATGCCTTAGGTAATCAGCCATCTGAACAAATTGAGTTGGTCAAACATGCGGCGAACAGTGTTGCTGACTTGGTCGAACAAGGACATCATGTGGTTGTCGTGCATGGTAACGGTCCGCAAGTGGGCATGATTCAAAGTGCATTTGATACTGCACATGGCGTTCATGAACATATGCCCCTCATGCCACTGCCTGAATGTGGTGCCATGAGTCAGGGATATATTGGATATCATCTACAAAATGCCATATATAATGCGCTTCAAGCGCGTCATTTGAATAATGAGGTGGCGACCATCGTCACACAGACCGTCGTCGATGCACAGGATCCAGCATTTTTGAATCCTTCAAAGCCGATTGGACGTTTCTATACCAAAGAAGAAGCAGATGTTTTATCTAAGACTTACAATATGCCATTCGTCGATGATTCAGGCAGAGGTTACCGATACGTCGTTGCAAGCCCAAAACCGATCGATATCATCGAAAAGAATATCATTAAAGACCTGCTTGATCGTCATTATGTCGTCATTGCAGCAGGGGGTGGTGGTATTCCCGTCATCAAAGGCGATACACTCAAGGGTGTCGCTGCAGTCATTGACAAAGATTTCTCATCAGCAAAACTTGCAGAACTCATCAAAGCGGATGTGTTCATCATTTTAACTGCGGTCAAACGTGTCTCTGTGAACTTCAGAAAACCAAATGAACTTGAGTTTTCCAAGTTATCAGTGAAAGAAGCTAAACAATACATAGATGATCAGCAATTTGGTAAAGGCAGCATGGAACCCAAAATTGTTGCAGCTGTATCCTTTGTTGAATCCAATAAGAATGGCCAGGCCATCATTGCAAGTCTTGAAGATGCTGCACTTGCTGTCAAAGGCCAGGCAGGAACAATCATCTACTAAAAGGCGAACATATCGCCTTTTTTCAAGGAGGAATTATACATGGCAATGCATATCATCAATCACCCTCTCATCCAGCATAAGATTACCATGATCAGAGATCATCATTGTGGAACCAAACAGTTCAGGGAAATCGTTGAAGAAATATCGATGTTGATGGTCTATGAATCGACTCGAACACTAGAACTCACCCCGATCGAAGTCGAAACACCGATTACCAAAACAACCGGGTTCATGTTAACAAAACCTGTTGTGATCGTACCAATCCTTAGAGCGGGTCTTGGCATGACTCAAGGCATTCAACACTTGATCCCCTCACTTAAAGTCGCACACATCGGGATGTACCGAGATAAAGAAACCTTAGAGCCAAAACTTTATTATGCCAAGTTTCCTGAAGGTATAGAACATGCGAAAACGTTTATCTTGGATCCTTTATTAGCGACTGGTGGCAGTATCATTGAAGCTATTTCTCAATTGAAGCTCAAGGGGGTCAAAGATATTACCGTATTGTCCATCATCGGTGTCATGGAAGGCGTCAAAAAGATTCAAAAAATCCATCCTGATGTTGATATTTATCTTGGGAATTTAGATGAAAAACTCAATGATCATGCCTATATTGTGCCAGGATTGGGTGATGCTGGAGACCGTTTGTTTGGAACCAAATAAAGAATGAATGATGACCGAATTTATAGGTCGTTTTTCGTTTCATTTTGTGTCGACAATCGTTGTCAAAATCATTGATTTTTAGTAGGCTTAAGCGTATGATGAAGGTGAGGTCAGGGACCTCCTCAACAAGCAGCATTGAATGGTGTTGCACATACGATTTATGATGAACTGACACAACTCTTTTGTGTCTGTCACCAGTCGCCTGAAACACCATTTGGATGAATGTAAAATTGATTCCGAAAGGCAGGTGAACACAGATGGCAGATAAGAAGGTCGCTCCAAAGGCACCAGTACAACCAGCATCAAAACCAGCTCCCAAAGCTCCAGTACAACCCGCTAAACCAGCAGGCAAGAAGTAATCGGGAACAAGCAAAGATGCACCTAACTGTGTACGATAGTTAGACATCAAAAGACACAATAACCCCCATGTCAGCATGCGAAATGCTGGCATGTTTTTTATTCATCAGGCATCAATTCTAGAATCATTGCGCTCAAAAGTTAATATTTTGTCAATTGTTAATCTTTGGTAAAACATAGAAAACGTTATCATCCATATTTGATGGCATATCATTTGACAAACTCTTTTTTTATGATTCGAAAGTGATATAATGAAGGTGCATAAAACGATACATATCCATAAGGAGTACCCAATGAACGCACATTCACAGATCACCAGTGAGAAGCTTGCCCTTTTTTACATGCAAATGGAAAAAAACAAAAAGAGTCCAGGACCATTGATGCCGACATTACATGATGCTCAGCATATTTTTGGTCATATACCAGTTTCGATTCAAAAAATCATTGCCAAAGAATTGAATGAAAGTGTTTCGAAAGTCAATGGTGTCGTTACCTTTTACGGCAACTTTTCAGTCACGCCTAAAGGAAAGCGCATCTTAGGTGTTTGTCTCGGAACAGCATGTTATGTGAGAGGGTCTCAGACCGTCATGGATACGCTCTCTGATGAACTCAAGATTAAAGCTGGTCAGACAACACCCGATGGAGAAGTCACCTTGCAAGCAACCCGTTGTATCGGCGCTTGCGGACTTGCCCCTGTATTTTCTGTAGATGACCATATTTACGGTAACGCAAGCGTTGCAAAGGCAAAACAGATCATCAAAGAAATCAAGGAAGCCATCCATGAAACTCGCTGAGATCATCACCAAATACAACTGTAAGGTCTACACACCTTCTTTACTCAGAGAAAAAGACATCAATTACGGTTTTTGCTCTGATCTGATGAGTGATGCACTCATGATCATGAATTCTGTTGACAATCCTAAAGTCCTCGAAGAAACCATACTCATCACAGGTCTGACGACCAATCAATCCATCCGTACGGCAGAAATGCTTGATGTCGAAGTCGTTTTATTGGTTCGTGGAAAAATCCCATCGTTAAAAGTCGTTGATCTCGCCATCGAATCCAAGGTCATCCTTTTGTCCACTGAATACACGATGTTCAATGTCAGTGGCATGATGTTTAAGGATGGCATCAAAGGCATCACTTACAATCAGCAATGGTAAAAAAAGAATATCAGATCATCGCCAAAAACTATGATCTCGCAGGCAGGACGTCATCGGATATCAAACGAAGACTGAAAGCAGAGGAAACCCCTCTGACACTCATGAAAAGAGTCTGCGCGGCTTCTTATGAAGCTGAAATCAACGTGGTCATCCATTCTGTGGGTGGATATGCGACCTATGAAGAAGATGACGAAAAGATTATCTTAGAGTTTCATGATGATGGTCCTGGTATCGCTGATATCCATTTGGCCATGACTGAAGGCTATTCGACAGCAACAGAAGTCGACCACATGAACGGATTTGGTGCTGGCATGGGCTTATCGAACATCAAACGTTCAGCAGATCTCATGGACATCACTTCCGACCAGTTTGGCACCCATTTGAAGCTCACCTTTTTCAAGCGAGGACGCAATCATGAACATCAGTGATATCCTCAATGTCAATTACAAATTACATACAAAAGATCTAGACATCACGTTCAATGGCATCTATGCGACTGATCTTTTATCAGCAGCCATCAAGAGTGCAGAACCCGGCAATATGTTGATCACCATTATCAGCCATGACAATACGATTGGATGTGCGATGATGATCGATCTTGCTGCGATTCTCATCACAGAAAACAGACCTGTGACTCAGACGATGATCAATAAAGCAAATGAAATGCATATTGCCATACTGTCGACACCTTTGAAAACACACGAAGCCATTCTGGATCTGAAGGAACGTGGATGTCTATGAAATATCATTATGATCTGCACATTCATTCTGTGCTCTCGCCATGTGCGGATGATCTGATGACACCGAATAACATATTCAACATGGCCAATCTGAAAGGATTGAACATCATTGCAGTGACCGATCACAACTCGATGAAGCAACTTCCGATTCTTTTCGAACTAGAAAAGTCTTATGATATGCTGCTCATTCCTGGTGTTGAAATCACACTAGAAGACGATTCACACGTCTTATGCTATTTTAAGCGGTTGGAGGATGCAATCACCTTCGATCAC
>DITG01000057.1 GCA_002422045.1 Acholeplasmataceae bacterium UBA6190 | reverse complement strand
GACTTTATGAAATGTTCATGGGACCTTTGGATGCAGAAAAACCATGGTCAACCGAATCACTGAACGGCTCTAAGAAATTCCTGGATCGTGTTTGGCGGATGTTTGAATTTCCGATTGTCAAGGAAGAAGTGACCTCTCTGAGACAAATCTACCATCAGACGATTAAAAAGGTCACCGAGGATTTTGATAAACTCGCATTCAATACAGCCATCAGCCAGATGATGATTTTTGTGAATGAAGTATACAAACAACAAACGATTGGCAAAGACATGGCCAGAGGGTTCTTGAAACTGTTGAATCCGATTTGTCCTCACATCACAGAAGAATTGAACAAAGAAGTCTTGAAACAGAATGAAGAACTGATTTATTCAGACTTCCCTATTTATGACGAGGCTTATCTTGTGGTTGATGAGGTCGAAATGGTGGTTCAAGTCAATGGCAAACTTCGGGCACGTTTCGTGGTCGCCTATGATGAAGACCAGGATCAAGTCAAAGAGATTGCACTTAACCATCAGAATGTCACCAAACACCTAGAAGGATTGACTGTCAGAAAAATCGTAGTGATTCCAAACAAACTTGTCAATATTGTCGCAAATTAATCATGAGAACGTTTCTTTCTGAGGAACGTTCTTTTTTCTTTTGATGTAAAATGAATATAACCAATAAAACGAGGACTTCGACCGTATATTAGGCGTAAGGGGATATTATGGATCAGATTCACGACTTGATCGAACAACTGAAAAGACGTGACTATGCGTCATTCGATACATTTTATCATCTGACAAAGCATCAGGTTTTTTACGCCATCGTATCGGTTGTGAAAGACAAAAATATCGCTGAAGACCTGATGCAAGAAACTTACATGAAGTTTTTGGAACATATCGATCAATTCAAGACAGGTTCAAATCCTTATGCATATTTGTCTAGAATTGGTAGAAACCTCGCCATCGACACCTACCATCAGAGAAAAAAAGAAGTCATGGGTGACGAACTCATGGATAACATGCCTTCTCCTGAGGAAGAGGTTGAAAATGATGACATCTTCAAAATGCTCGATTTACTCAACGATGATGAACGCGAGATTGTGACCCTTCATGTCATCAATGACTTGAAGTTCAGAGAAATATCAGACATGATGGGTAAACCCCTTGGAACTGTCTTGTGGATTTATAACAAAGCCATTAAAAAACTCAAAGAAAGGGCAGGTGAATTCATATGAAGAAAAAAGAACTGATTCAACTCATCAAAAACAAATCTGAAGCGATTGATCTTCCAGATTTTTCAGCATCCATCATTGAAAAAGCCAAGCATTTGCCCAAAATAGAGATCATTGAAAGAGCACCCGCAAAGTTCAGATTGAAACCTTATTATCTTGCAACACTCGGCGTCATGTTATCGGTTGTCATGGTCATCCTCTTTTCACCCAATCAACCCATCAATCCCACCAATCCTTCATTGGAAAATATGGAAGAAGTGATTGCATTTTCAACCTTGACTTCAGTATCGCTGATTCAAACACTCGATCAAGATCTATCCTCACAAACAGATGCCGTGACACTTTCTCATGGCAATCCGCCAGAACCAAGACGCATTGAAAATCAAATTCCAGATATTACCAAATATTTGGACATGATGGAAAAACTATTCGGCAGCAATCCTGGCTTCAATCTAGTCATAGAAGATGGAGTCAATCAGTCCTATCAGCAACGCATGCGATTCATGACCAAAGACTTACTCGATGAAGAAATCGAATATGCCATCGATTTCAATCAGACAACCATTGGAGTTCACGGATTTCTGATTGAAGGAGTCGTGATCATTGGAGAATATCTTTATCCCATCTATGCAGAAGGCACTGCTAACGAAGAAAACACGCTGACGCTTGAAATCGAACAAGCCAGTGGTGGTCGGATCATCATTAACTATTCAAAGGATGTCGATCTTCATACATTTGAAATCATGATGTATCAAAACAATAACCTGACCCAAGAAGTTTATTTCACCTATCAAGAGAATGGTGAAAGCAAACGTGCAACACTCGATTTCATTGAAGGAGATGCGATTGGCTCTTACACATTCCAATTGGATACCGAAGATAACATCAAACTCATCCGGATCACCTATGATCTCGATTCTGAAGATCCTGAGTCTGGTGAAATCGTGATTCGAATTCGTGTTCTCTTCGGCGAAGTGAGTTATGTCATCTTAGTCATACCCGATGGAGGGATTCCGTTCATCATCAACAGTGAACGTAACATCCGCCCAATGCATGGAAATCCTCACATGACTTCAACAAATTTCGCAATTTAGCCAAAAAGTCCAATAAATACACAGGCCATTCAGTATGTTAAGTGTAAAAAGGAGGATTCAAAAATGAAATCATTTAAATTTGTTTTAAGTTTCGTATTCTTATTCGCAGCCATATTCGCAATCATTGGCTGTACAGAGGTCTCCGCTAACGATACATATGTCACACTCGATATCAATCCAAGCATTGAACTGATCGTCAACCGCAGAGACAAGGTGATTTACGCCAACGCACTCAATGAAGATGGTGAAGTCTTACTCGCAGAACTTGATTTGATTGGCATGGATGTTGAAGATGCAATCGATCTCATCATCGAAACAGCAACCAATTTGGGATATATTGATCCAGATGCCGAAGAAACTTATGTATCTGTCACTGCCATTTCAAAAGATTCCGCATTCGGTGATCAAGTCAGAGATCGCATCAAGGAACACATCAACAACGCATTTGCTAAACGTTATATGATGGGCAAGGCACAAGACAAGGCATTCACGCCAGAATTTGTTGCTGAAGCTGAAAGTTATGGTGTCACTCCAGGTTTCTTGTTCATGGTGAAGTCAGCACTCATTGCAGATGACGAATTGCTCATTGAAGATGCACTGCTCTTAACACCTGCTGAATTACAGGCGATCATTAAGGAAACCAAGGATGAAATGAGAGAAGTTTCTCAAGCCATCAGAACTGAATTCATTGCAGCAAGAGAAGCATTATTTGCTGAATATCTGCCACAGATTCAGGCACTAGAAGCAGCAATCGAACTTGGTGAAGGCGATGTTGAAGCATTGACACTTGAACTTGAAGCACTTAAAGTTGAATTCAAAACTCAACTCGACGCGCTGAGAACTGAGTTTCATGCAGAAACAGAAGCTATTCGTGCACAAATGAAGGAAGTGCATCAACAACGCAAAGAAGTCTTCGAACCCATCATGAACCAACACATGGAACAGATGCAGGAAAGAAGAGAAGAAATGCAAGAAAAGATTGACGAATTCCAAGGTAAAAATCGCCCATAATCCCCTTATGGGAAATACAGAAAAGAACGAAAGCTTAAATCAGCTTCCGTCCTTTTTTTTATGGATTATGAGTATATAGGGTGGTTGATTATCCTGATAAGGCAATTCGATTTTCATCACTTTGAACTGCTCAATGCATAAGGTTCTGAGATAATCCTTTAGATGATCGGATTCGATCTTTCCCTGTTCATGCCCAGTATAGACGACGATTTGAATGAATCCTCCAACGGGCAAGTGTTCAAGCATCGATTGGACTGTTTTGATTGTTGTTTCTGATGTTGTTGTGATGTCCTTGTCACCACCTGGCAAATAACCCAGATTGAAGATGGCGGCTTTAAACGCAGTGACATATTTTGCAAAGTGTTCATGCGAATCCATGATGAGTGTCACATTCGACAATTGATGGCTTTCAATCAGTTTTTGTGTATGATCCAAGGCTTGTTTTTGGATATCGAATGCATAAACATGAGAAACTTTGGGTGATAGAAACAGTGTATCATGACCGTTGCCTACGGTCGCATCAATGACGACATCATTTTCAGATAGGTGATGTGCTAACAGCAGATGTGCTGTTTCCAAGATCAGATGTTGTTTCATAGTAATCTCCCTGATATAAGCCGAGTTTTCTCAGCTTCTTATCGATTTCATTGGTCACGACGAATTTTTTCCTTGTCCAATTCGGTGCGATGAGCATTGAAGATGGCGCATCTCCTGTCAAACGGTGAATGATGATGTCTTTCCTGAGCCATAGGATCTGCTCAACCGTGACATCGACATACGCTTCAAGTGATAGCAACGTCCACGGGTTTTTCTTGTAAGCAAAACCCATTTTTGTCTTTTCCATCAGATGGAGCATATGAATTTTGATACCTTGGATATCGAGGGTATTCAAATGTTTGACGGTATCGATCATCATTTGAGGTGTTTCAAAGGGTAAACCATTGATGATGTGGACGACAACTTCGATGTTTTTTGCGCGTAATCTTCGAACAGCATCATCAAAACATGTCAAATCATGTGCCCGGTTGATGAAATCTGAGGTTTCTTGATGGATGGTTTGCAATCCGAGTTCGATTTGAACCGGCATTCTTGAATTCAGTTCTGCAAGATACTCGACGACATCATCAGGCAGTACATCTGGACGTGTCGCAATCGAGATCATGATGATATTGGGATCCAATCTGATGGCTTCCTCATAGAGCGTTTTAAGTCTAGAAAGCGGTGCGTGCGTATTCGTATTGGCCTGAAAATAAACGATATAAGAACCTTCATCCCATTTTTGATGCATCATGGATTTGATTTTTTCAAACTGGACAGATAGGGGTTCTAGTTTGTTGCCTGCAAAGTCTCCACTGCCCATGTATGAACAAAAAGTGCAGCCACCGGTTGCCACTGTGCCATCGATATTCGGA
>DITG01000038.1 GCA_002422045.1 Acholeplasmataceae bacterium UBA6190 | reverse complement strand
GGATCCACTGAACAGTTTTATCCTTATGATTTACCAATTTTTGATCAAGAGATTGTATTCAATCATGATGTGACCATACTCGTCGGTGAAAACGGTGCTGGAAAATCAACTCTTCTGGAATTGATTGCATCCAAATTGAACCTATATCGAATTGGAACATCACGTCATACAATACCAAAAGTCACCGTCAATATTCAGTATCATCTTCAACAACCCAAAGGGATTTTCTTCTCTGCAGAAGATTTTACAACGTACATCCATGAACAAGAAAATGAGAAAAATGAAGCAAAAGCTGAATTGAAACGTATCCAAAATGAATACCAGCATCGCTCAGATTTAGCAAAAAACTTAGCATCGATGCCACATCATCGATCATTATCAGAACTGAACCATCTGCATGATCGTGATTTGTTTCATGCGTCTCATGGAGAAGCGTATCTATCATTTTTTAAATCTCGGATCAGACCTCATCAAGTGATGCTTTTGGATGAACCTGAAACACCATTGTCATTTTCGAATCAGCTTGCATTGTTGATCCTAATCAACGATGCTGTTAAGCAAGGGTGTCAAATCATTATGGCGACACACTCTCCTGTTGTCATGTCATTTCCAAATGCTCAACTTCTAGAAATCAGTCATCAAGGCATACAACCGACAAAAGTAGATCAAGTGGAGAGTTTTCAGTTAATGAAACAGTTCATCAATGATCCAGATTCATTTTTACGTCATTTGTTTGCTGAACATGATTCCTTGTAGTCATTTCATGGATTGAAAACTAAAGGACATTGACTGAGTTTCATTTAGAAATCCAATNNCTATGGAAATAACTGATCTACAAATCGATTCTTTCTTAAAAACGATAGAACCTCAGCGAATTGCTGACGTTGAAACATTGATCATCATCGGAAAACTATTGACAGGTAAAAATCCCGTCATGTGGGGTTCGATCGTTGGATTTGGCAAATTACACTACAAATACCCATCTGGACATGAAGGGGATATGCCTAGATTTGGTTTTGCCAATCGTAAACTCGCACTGACACTTTACATGAGTTTTGACATCATTCAGTATGAGGAACTCAAACAACTTGGTAAACATAAGATAGGCAAGGGATGTCTTTACATCAATCGTCTGAGTGATGTGGATTTGGATATCTTGAAACTATTGATCAAAAAAGCAACAGAAGATGTTCTTAAGTATGACTTTGTCACCATCATCGATTAGGAGTCTATTATGTTCAAAAGAAGAAGCATCAAGATTTTTGCCATCATTTTAGGTGTTATCCTCACCCTTTTTTTGGCTTTCTTCATCTATACGTTGGACTTTTATCGATTGATGCCTTATGAAGACGATTCTTATGAAGATATTGTGATCCTTGAGAATCGTAAAGTTGTCACCTATGGAAATCCAAATGCAGAAATTGGTATTGTTTTCTACCAAGGTGGCAAAGTCGATGAACGGGCTTATGACTTGTTCTTACTGAAACTTGCCCATGAAGGGTACTTTGTCGTCTCTGTCAAAATGCCATTTAATCTTGCAGTTTTTGGATCAAATCTTGCAATTGATGTGATAGAGGATTATCATGAGATTGAGTCTTGGTTCATCATGGGCCATTCGCTCGGGGGAGCGATGGCATCGACATTTGCAGCAAAATATCCCGAACGTCTCATAGGACTCATTGTACTATCTGCCTATGCCTCCTCAGATTTATCGGATACATCACTCACGATGCTTTCCATCTATGGAACCCAAGATGGCGTACTATCGATGGATCAGGTTGAAACAACAAAAGTGAATAATCCTATCCTGACAACTTATGTCATCATTGAGGGTGGAAACCATAGCGGATTCGCAAACTATGGTGCTCAAGCAGGCGATTTGGAAGCCGAGATCACACCAGTAACCCAACAGAACCTGACAGTGGATGCCATCATCAACTTCATTAACAGTTCTGTTTAAGGAGTCAGTATGTTCAAAGAGATGTTTGAAAACTATCAACCAAGAACTGAACAAGAAGAAGTCGACCAAAGACTTATTCTTGATTTTATCAAGAGGAACCCAGATTGCTTGGAAAGAACCAATCTGGTTGCTCACATCACGAGTTCTGCAATCATTGTCAATGAAACGATGGATCAAGTCCTTTTTGCATACCACAACATCTATGATTCATGGTCATGGGTCGGCGGACATAATGACGGAAATCCGGATTTGCTTCATGTTGCCATCGAAGAAGCGATGGAAGAAACTGGAATCACTAAAGTCAGACCCTATCAACATGACATTTTCACGATTGATGTGATTTATGTTGGCAATCACATCAAAAAAGGGAAATATGTTCCCGATCATTTGCATTTGAATGCGACATTCTTGTTAATCGCAGACACCACTGAAAAACTCATCTCCAAACCCGATGAAAATCAAGGTGTTCAGTGGTTTATGATGGACGAGGTATTCAGTCATGTCACGGAACCTCGCATGAAACCTGTCTATTTGAAGGCATTCAAAGCCATTGAATCAATCAAGTTAAAACAAAAATCTCAAACCATTTAACCCAGGGAGGGGGATATCATGCTCAAATTGAACCGAATCATTGAGATGGAAATCAAGTATGCTTCGATGTTTTCAGAAATCATCAAAACAAAATACGGAAATATTACAGAAGATGACAGACAAACTGACAAATACTATCACAATTACATGCACGTCTTAAACAGACAGCTCTTGATTGATGATGTGTCCAATTATTTGTCTCGTCAATTTGAAAAAAGATTTGCAAACTACCGGATTGAGTATCAAATCCCACTATCCAAACTGAAACATATCTTGCCGTATTCCGTTCAGATGAATGGCTATTTTGCACAGATGATCGATAAACTTGTCATTCCTGTGAAAAGAGAAATTATGGTCAGAAAAGTCAGGGAAGATCAGGCAGACCGTTTTTTTGAATTTCTCTTTGAAGAAAACAAAGAGTATGGCATTCCTTATGCTTTAGGCAATGTTACCAGACAACGTGAAGTATTATTCCAAACGCCCAATTACAGTTATTATGAAGTCATTGAAGATGATCAAGTCATCGGTCACGTCAATGTGTTCATCGATGGCAGTGATGCGAAAATCGATGATTTTGTCATCAATGATTCACATCAGAAAAAGGGTTACGGTTCAGCATTGATGGCTCATGTCATTCAAGAGTTGAAGACATTACAAATCAAGCGTGTTTATTTGGTTTGTGACATGATGGATACACCCAAAGACATGTATCATGCTTGGGGATTCGAACACATCGGTGATTACATATTCATTCATAAAAAAACAAAGTATTTGAAGGAGAACGCATGATCTACCATCCTCATCATCAAACGATTGAAACCGAACGACTCATCTTAAGACGTTTCACACAAGACGATGCCAAAATGGTCTCCCATTATTGCAATAACATCAACTTGGCCAAGTCAACCTTGGCACTACCTTTTCCCTATCCCATTGAATCGGCGATTGGATGGATTCAGATGCATCAAGGGTGGTTTGATGAAGATATTAGATATGAGTTTGCCATCACATCCAAATCATCAGGAACATTGATCGGTGCTGTTGGTCTTGGCAATAACAAGGTGTGGCATAACGGCGAAATCGGCTATTGGATTGGAGAAGAACATTGGGGATGTGGCTATGCCACTGAAGCCGTCAAAGCTGTCATCGAATGGGCATTCAAGGTTAAGCAGTTTCACCGGATCTATGCCAGACATTTCGAATCCAATCCCGCTTCAGGCAAAGTCATGATTAAAGCAGGTATGACATATGAAGGCAGACAAATTGACCACATCATGAAAAATGACCATTATGAGCATGTCATCCTCTATGGTATTATCCGTCAGGAGTCATGAATGAAAAAAGTCATCTTGGTTGCAGGCAATCTTGCCGCACTCAAATCAACCATATCCAAGGCTTTGTCCAAAGATCTGAATGCGATTGTGTTCAACAAGGATACACTCAAAGAAGTCCTCGGTGATACCATCGGATTTGCCAATCGTGAAGAGAATTTAAAACTTTCCAGAGCAACTTTCCAACTGATGAAAAAACTCATTCAAGATGTTTTAGCATTCAATGACTTGGTCATTTTAGAGAGTAATTTCAAACCCATCGAACTTGCTGAACTCTATGCCTTGAACCAGTCAAAAGGCTATCAAACACTCACCCTTGTCTTATCAGGTGATCCAGAAGTGCTCTATGAGCGTTATGTCAAGCGTGATCAGGAAAGACATCCTGTCCATCGTTCAACTGGTTTGATGCATTATGAAGTCTTTTTAAGATCGATGATTCCTGATGATCCGTTGATTTATGGTGAGTCAAGTCTTTTTATCGATACAACCGTATTCACAGATCTAGACTATCAGGCATGTTTGAAGAAAGTCAACGATTGGATCCAATCCGTTTCATCGGTCCAATGATATCAAGGAGCATACCATGAGTTACACACTGAGAATTTTAAAACCTGAAGATAAGGCTTCATACCTAGTCTTCATAGAAGACTGGAAAGATGAAAATCTGATTGTACCATACAGTGCAAGGCTTCTTGGGAAAACATTTGAAGAGTATCTTGAATTTCTTGACAAAAACGAGGATAACAGTATCGATCCGGTGAACAGGGTCCCTGAAACCATCTATGTGATGATTGACGATCATCAAACCATTGTGGGTGCTTTAAGCTTAAGACATTTTCTCAATCAGAGACTCTATGAACTGAGAGGTCATATTGGGTATGGAATATCACCATCTTATCGAAAACAAGGATTGGGTTCACTGATGTTGAAGATGAGTTTTGAATATTGCAGACTTTTCAATATTCCAGAAGTCTTGATCACGTGTGACAAGACCAATATCGGATCATCAAAAGTCATCCAAAACAATGGTGGTATCCTCGATAATGAAGTTTATGATATCGATCATTTCATACAGCGTTACTGGATTAAACTGAGAACTTAACGATACCTGAAACTCAGGTTAAAATAGGGAGAAACAATGAAATCATACACAGAGTTACATGCTTGGGTCAAAGAAATGGCAGTTCTTTGCTCACCGGATAAGATCTACTGGTGTGACGGCTCACAGGAAGAAAACGATCTAATGATGGCTGAACTCACACAGTCTGGAAAGGCAGTTGCACTCAATCCTGAAAAGCGACCGGGATCTTATGCGTTTTTCAGTGATCCATCCGATGTTGCACGGGTTGAGGACCGGACATTCATTGCATCAGTCCATCAGTCAGATGCAGGTCCTACGAACAATTGGGTAGAACCCGGTGAACTCAAGACAACCATGCTTTCACTCTACAAGGGATCGATGAAAGGCAGAACCATGTATGTCATTCCATTCATGATGGGACCCTTTGGTTCCCCTTTGTCAAAGATTGGCATTGAGCTCACAGACAGTTTGTATGTGGTTGTCAACATGAGGATCATGACCAGAATGGGTAAAGCAGTTTTAGAAAAACTGAATGACTTGAAGTTTTTCATTCCATGTTTGCATTCTGTTGGTTATCCACTCGAACCTGGTCAAGCGGATTTGCCTTGGCCATCTGCTCCGATTGAACAGAAATATATCGCACATTTTCCAGAAGAAAAACTGATTTGGTCCTATGGTTCCGGATATGGTGGCAACGCACTACTCGGTAAAAAGTGTCTTGCTTTGAGAATCGCTTCTGTGATTGCCAAAGAAGAAAACTGGATGGCAGAGCATATGCTCATTTTGAAACTCACGAATCCTGAAGGCAATGTCAAATACATTTTAGGTGCTTTCCCATCCGCATGTGGTAAAACGAATTTATCCATGCTCGTTCCGACACTTCCAGGCTGGAAAGTTGAAACGGTCGGTGATGATATCGCATGGCTTTGGATGAAAGAAGATGGACATCTGTATGCCATCAATCCGGAAGCTGGATTTTTCGGTGTTGCCAAAGGCACTTCCTATCAATCCAATCCGAATGCCATGATGTCGATTCGAAAAAACACGATCTTCACCAATGTCGCACTCACTGATGACCTAGATGTCTGGTGGGAAGGTATTGATGGTCCGACCCCAGATCATCTTCTTGATTGGAAACAAGAAGACTGGAATGCATCCAAAAAGACGCCAGCTGCCCATCCAAATTCCCGTTTCACGGTTGCTGCGAAACAATGTCCTGTCATCGCCCCTGAATGGGAAAATCCCGAAGGTGTCATGATTTCTGCTATTCTTGTCGGCGGCAGAAGACCTTCGACCATCCCGCTTGTGCATGAATCCTTATCATTTGCGCATGGTGTTTTCATGGGCTCGATGATGGGTTCAGAAATCACTGCAGCCTCCATTTCAAATCAGATTGGTGTGGTCAGACGTGACCCGTTTGCCATGCTTCCGTTCATTGGGTATCATGTCGGTGATTATTTGAAACACTGGCTCGATATGGGCAAGCGCTCTAACGATGCCTTGCTACCGAAAATCTATTATGTCAACTGGTTCAGAAAAGATGAGTCAGGTGATTTCATCTGGCCAGGCTTTGGTCATAATTCCAGAGTCTTGAAATGGATCTTTGAGCGTTGTGACGGACAAGCGCCAGCTGTTGTGACTCCGATTGGGAATATGCCGACCCTTGATGCCATCGATATCAGAGGTTTGTCCATGAAACCTGGTGCGATGGAAAAACTGCTTGAAGTCGATATTCAAGAATGGCTTGAAGAAGTGAAATCACTGAGATCCTATTACGATACCATTGGAGAAAAATGTCCCAATGCGCTAAAACTTGAACTCGAAAAACTTGAAGCACGGCTCACCTATCAGCAAGCCAAGAAAGAGGATTAAAAAATCATGTCAAGTTCCATGAAGAAAAAGGCATTACTGTTCATCTTGATGCTTGGGATCATCAGTTTCTTCTCTGATTTCACCCATGAAGGTGGTAGAAGCATCTATGGTCCATTCTTAAATCTCATTGGAGCTTCTGTTTTTGCTGTCGCTTTTGCCTCTGGTTTGGGTGAGTTCATCGGTCATGCTTTGAGACTTTTGACCGGATATATTGCTGATAAAACCAAAAAATACTGGTTGATGATGTTTTTAGGTTATGCACTTAATCTGCTTGCGATTCCACTGCTTGCATTTGTCAAGCCTGAAATTTGGCAGGTTGCCATCGTTTTAATCTTAATAGAACGTGTCGGAAAAGCCGTCAGGGCACCTGCAAAGTCGGCACTCACCTCATTCACAGCCCCTCATTTGGGCGCTGGGAAGGCTTTTGCAATCAATGAAGCACTGGATCAGTTCGGTGCATTCCTGGGGCCTCTGGCAGTCTATCTGGTGATATCTAGAGGATCAGGCAATACGCTTGAAACCTATCAGCGTAGTTTTCTCATGCTCGGTATCTTTGCCATCATCACATTGATACTCATTGTCTTTGCAAGACTCAAATACCCGAATCCTGATCAGTTTGAACCCAAATCAACTTCGATTCAGTTACCTACACAAAAAGCTTTCTGGCTATACATGATTGCCATCGGGTTTCTGGCCATGGGATTCATTGATTATCCAATCATCAGTTATCACTTGTCACTCGATCTCGATTTCAATGTAGAACTTATCCCGTTGATTTATGCGTTTGCGATGGGTGTCGATGCCATCGCGGCTCTGATTTTTGGACACTTTTTCGATCGTAAAGGTATCAGCGCATTGATTGTTGCCATGGTTTTGGCAATGTTTGCGACACCATTTGTCCTGCTTTTATCAGGAAATATTGCTTTAATCATCGGAGTTATGTTCTGGGGAATCGGCATGGGAGCACAGGAATCTATCTTGAAAGCTGTCGTTGCCGTGATGATACCCAAGGAAAAAAGAGCAACAGGCTATGGTGTGATGAGTACCGTTTTCGGGTTTTCATGGATGCTTGGATCGATGCTGATTGGTATTCTTTACCCCATCAGTTTGATGTTTGTCGTGATCTTTGCAGTCACGATGCATCTGATTTCCATCATCTTTTTGATGGTACTTACCAAGTATTATCGAAAAGAGAATAGAAATCTACAACAAAATAACATATAATGATGAGTAATACATTGTGAATGTTTAGAGAGGTCTGACATGGAAAAATTTCTACGTGTTGACATTAACTTAATCTCAATTCTCATGCTGGCATTGATTTTTATGCTGGCATACAGACGATTAGACCGGAAGCATGTCTTAAATCAGATCTATTTAATCACCATCTTGGTGTTGTCTTTTGGCTTATTCATTGAATCCATGACGGTCATCATCAATGGCAGAAATACTGAAGTTTTCAGAATCATGTCGATCGGTTTGCATGTGATTTTGTATGCTGTAGCACCGGTGGTCGCCTATGCATGGTATCTTCTGATCAGAAATTTCGTGGTCTCCAAAGACGATTTGACATCACGTCAAAAACAACTGATTTTCATACCTGCACTGGTGAATATCTTGCTCTCTATATTATCGCCATTTTTCGGATTTCTCTTTTCAGTGAGTTCAGATAACATTTACCAGCGTGGACCTCTGTTTTGGTTAGCTGTCGTGATCATTTATGCTTACCTGTTCCTTGGAGTGATTTATGTGATGACCAAACGAAAACATATCCTCTTATCCGAATTTTTTCTGTTGATTGCTTTTGGCAGTGTTCCCATCATTGGTGGTTTGGTACAAAGTCTTTTTTATGGATTACTACTGATGTGGAGTTCAGCAGCGTTCGCACTCATCTTTGTCTACATCTATTTGCAAGAACGTCTGATTCATATGGATAGTTTGACCATGACTTGGACGAGAAAATCGTTTGATTATTATATTTCCAAACGTTTAAGACAAAAAAATGTCGATCCGTTTGGCGGGGTATATTTCGATATTGATCATTTGAAAAAAATCAATGACCAATATGGACATCTGGAAGGCGATCAGGCGATCAATGAGATCATCAACCGTATCCGAGGTGTGATGAACAGCAATGAAATCATCGCAAGACTCGGAGGAGATGAATTCATCATCATCTCACCAGGTAAAGACAAGACCAGATTGAAGAATCTGATCAAGGATATCGAATTATCACTGTCGGTATTCAATGAAAACAAGGAGAAACCATACAGTCTATCTTGTAGTTATGGATATGGTATTTATAGCGAAGAATTCAAATCGATTGACCAGTTCTTAAGATTCATCGATCAAAAAATGTATCAAAGCAAAAAAAACATCGAATAAAATGGCCATCAGTGATGGCTATCTGATTCATCTTAGGATCATTAGCGTTATAATATGAGTAGTCATTCCAATGAAAGGTGTTGTGAACCCATGAAACATTTCTATTTGAAACAAAAGGCATTCTCTTTGACAGACCGTTACAAGATTTATGATGAAACACAAAAAGAACTATATGAAGTACGTTCAAAAATGTTCTCATTGACCAACAAGATGGAATTTTCACGCATCAGCGATGGTACAGTGCTATTCCATTTTCAAAAACAACTGCTTCATCTGATGCCAACCTACCATTTGATGGATGGCAATCATGTGAGTATAGCAACCGTCAAAAAACAGTTGGCGTTTCTTTCGAAGAAAGTCAATGTTGAAACCAGTGATGAGACATATGATGTAGAAGGTGATTTTACGGGTCATCAGTTTGCTATCATCAAAGATGGCAGCGAAGTCGCAAACCTTCGAAAAAAATGGATATCCTGGGGTGATACTTATGAGATCACCGTCTATGAAGAACTAAAAGCCGAATTTTTTCTAGCACTCGTGATTCTGCTCGACAGCATGTTTCATGAAGAAAGCAAGAGAAGACGCTAGACAAGGAGTATGCGCATGGTTGGAACCTACCCTAGTCCGTTCGGACAAATCGTGTTTGTCACCCAGCATGGTGCATTGACAGAGATGATGTTTGATGATACACCCGCCCTGTCTTCAAGCGATATATTGATCGAAGAAATCAAACATCAGATCGATCTTTATTTCCATCATGAACTCAAAGCATTCAGTCTACCCATCAAATGGCATCGTGGTACGTCTTTTCAGCATCAGGTTTGGGAAGCGATGCTAACGATACCTTATGGGGAAGTATTCAGTTACTCGACACTTGCAGAACAGATTGGACGTCCCAAAGCTTGTCGTGCCGTAGGGCAGGCATGTAAACGAAATCCGATTGGAATCGTTGTTCCTTGTCACAGGGTGATTGGAAAAGACGGTAGTATGACAGGTTACTCAGGAAAAGCGCATATCGATTTGAAAAAACAATTGCTCGAGTTTGAATCAAGTGCACAATGAAAGGAATATCATGAATCCCAAACTGAAACAATATCGAATTGACCTGCATCAAATTCCAGAACTTGCATTTGACTTATATAAGACACACGCATATGTCAAAGGTGTTCTTGAATCATTTGGATACCAGACAGAAACCGTTGCGAAAACAGGATTGATTGCCGTTAAAAAGGGAATCAGCGATGAAGCCATTGCCTTCCGTTCTGATATGGATGCACTGCCTGTGACAGAACAAACCAAGAACCTATTTCCATCCAAACACCCAGGCAATATGCACGCTTGTGGTCATGATGGTCACATGTCAATGTTGCTCGGATTTGCAGAGGTCGTATCGAAGATCAAGTCATTGAAAAAGACAATCGTCTTCATTTTTCAACCTGCAGAAGAAGGTCCGGGGGGCGCTAAAGTCATCATCGAAGCAGGTATCTTTGAGAAGTATCACATCCAAAAAATCTTTGGAATTCATTTGTATCCGGGGCTTACTGAAGGAAAATACGGTCTTGCCAATGGTCCGATGATGGCCCAAAACGGGGAGTTCAATATCACCATCAAAGGAAAATCCGCTCATGGAGCTCAGCCTCATTTGGGGCACGATGCTATCCTTGCAGCTGGTGCACTGGTCACGCAATACCATACCATCATTTCAAGATATATCGATCCTCTAGATCCTGCAGTCATTACGATTGGAACGATTCATGGAGGAGAAGCGAGAAACATCATCGCACATGACGTAAAACTTACAGGGACCATCAGGAGTTTCAATCAAGAGATCTATGCAAAACTCAAACACAAGATGAGAGATATCGATTCGGGCATCGGGATTTCTTATGATGTTCAGATCAAGAATGACATCATTGATTATTACCCACCAGTCATCAACGATCACAAGTTATTTGAGAACTTGAAAAAGCATCTCCACGAGACGCAATTTGAGATCTTAAGACCGATGATGTTTGCTGAAGATTTCGCATTCTATCAAGAAAAAGTACCTGGGTTGTTTGTGATGTTAGGTACACAAAATACCGATAAAGATTTCATCCATCCTCTCCATAGCTGTTACTTTGATTTTGACGAATCTGTCTTGGATAAAGGCGTGGAACTCTATCAGTTGATCTTGAACATCGAATCAGCCATTTAAAGAACAAGGCACTTAGAGATGAACTCTCTAGGTGCCTTTATGATATGATCAAATGATTGGTATCCACTTGATAAGCGCTTTGTGAAGAGATTTAGGATCGATAGGTTTTTGAATCACATCATTCATGCCGGCAGTCTTGCAACTCTGTTCAACTTCAGATTTCTGATGTGCGGTCAGTGCGATTATGGGTGTTTTAATCTGATGCTCTCTCATGAATTGAGCAGCCTGCAATCCTCCGATTTCAGGTGTTTCAAGATCCAAGATGATCAGTTCGTATGGGAATTTCAAGGCGTGTTCCAACGCTAATTGTCCGTGAGGTACTGCAGTGACAATCAAACCGAAGTTGGTCAAGATTCGATTGATCAGTTTCATGGATAAGAGATTGTCTTCGGATACGAGAATCCTCGATCCAGGACGTAGTTTGGCTTGAATTAATGATTCTGATTCAAGATGTTCTTTGTTGTCAGTATCCACTTGAACAGGTAATGTTAGGATGAATGTCGATCCATGATTGGGTTTTCCGAAAGCAGTAATCTCTCCTTGCATCAGATGTGCAAGTTTCTGACTGATGGATAATCCCAGTCCAGATCCGCCAAACAGTCGAGTCGTCGAACGATTGGCCTGTGTAAAATCTTGAAATAGTTTTGCTTGTTGTTCAGCGGTCATGCCTATGCCAGTATCTTTGACTTTGATGATCAACTTGATGCGTGTAGTATCTTGAATCGGCTCGGTCGAAATGATGATGGATATGCCACCTTGATCTGTGAATTTGATCGCGTTTGAAACAAGATTGATCAGGATTTGTCTGATTCTAGAAGGATCACCGATTAAGACTTGAGGAACATTGATTTTTTCAACATCAAGATAGAGTTGTTTGGTCACTCTGGTATTTTCAAAGATTGCCAGGACGCCTTTCAACAATACATCAACATCGAAGGGACGTTCCTCAATCACGACTTTCCCAGATTCGATTTTTGAGACATCCAAAACATCATTGACAATCTCTAAAAGATGCTTTGACGCTTCTTGAATTTGATGAATGTAGTCCAGTTGATCGTCACGATCTGTGATGTCTTCGAGCAATTGTGAAAAACCGACAATTGCATTCATCGGTGTTCGGATTTCGTGGATGATACCGGATAAAAATCCAGAAAATGAGGG
>DITG01000030.1 GCA_002422045.1 Acholeplasmataceae bacterium UBA6190 | reverse complement strand
GCTTTTTGATCGTCAAAATAAAAACCTGTATAACTTTTGGAAAGAAGTACGTGTGTGATTTTCATATTATCGTCTTGCAGTCTGTGCTGGTCTTCCGATCAGTTCTCCATTGGATACCGCATAAATGTCATCTACGGTCATTTGGAATGTGATAGGTCTGCCTTCGGCTTTAGCCCTTTCTTCTAGTTTAGCTTTGTGAAATTCTTTGATTTCTGGTGTCATGCCGAGATTTCCGAACTCAAGGATTCTGACACATCCTTCGTTATCTCTTGCAGGTAAGACTTTGTTTAGATTCTGTTTTGAAGGTGCAAACGGTACATCGATGACTCCCAGTTCGAATGCTTTGATGGTGCCTTGAGCCAAATCACCTTGACCGAGTTCATAGACTGTTGATAGCATACTATTCACTTCACGTCTGATTTGTTCTTTTTCGATTTGAAGTTGTGCTGAAGATGGCATTTTCTGGTCTTTCAACAGTGAGACCACCATCTTGGACGTTCTGATGCCATAGGCATTGATTTCTTTGGTGGGCACACCAATCGATTCATAAGGGGTCTTGGTGATCATTTTGGTAGCGCCTGCTAGTGCAGCGACAGTTGATGCCATTGCAATCAGTCCAGCAGCTTTCGCTTCATCCTGAGGGAATCCTCCCATCCATTGATGGAAGACGGTTGTGACAAAGACCTCATAGTTGTTCTTTTTCAAATACTCATCGGTTAGTTCCTGAAGCATCTGGATGGATGCGACGTCTTGAATGACATTGCCACATTGTCCGTAGCCGACAGTGATGTTTTTCACACCTTGTTCGGCAGCGAGTAAGGCTTCGATGATACCAATCGCAATCGCTATCGATGGTGGAACCAAGGTACCAGTCAAAGGACCAAAAGGCTCTCTGTTGATATGAATGCCGTGATCTTCGTAGAAACCAACGAGCCTATCACAATATTGCCAGTAATAAATCGAATCAGCAATCGAGATGTTTTTTGCATAAGGCAAGTTATAAGATATGCCGCCACCTTCATTGGAAGTCCATCCGGCAGCATGCGTGATTTCGGCTAATAATCTGCCATCTGGGGTGCCATGTCTGGCTTGAACGGGTAGGTTGACGGAATCTAGGACTTCTTTGCAAGCTTTCACACCGTGATTGACGGCTGGGAATCCGTTGAGCATGGATCTGCCTTCACGCTGAGAGACTCTGATACCTTCTTCAGCTTCCTGATAACGATTGTGTCTGGTGTATGAATCGATGGTTGCAGGTAAAAAATCTGCACCCGCTTTTTCCAAATGACGCATCAGATCGATGTGTTCATTCAGCAGTGCAACACCTGCACGTGGCTGAATGAGTGTACGTCCCTGTTTTTTAGCTTCGACGAGTTTGGCTGCGAAATTCTTATACGGTGGAACTTTCTTCAAGGTCTCGATGGCAGTATCCAAATCGAGTAGTGGATCTGATCCTGTTGGCCAGGATGCAAGCACTTCTTTTCTGACTTCCAGAAATTTCTCCAAAGTCCATTTTTTGTTGACAACTAGCATATGTTTTCTCCTAGAGGTGGATGATTCGTTTTTTCATGATGATAAATGCGATTTCGGGGTAATCCATGGACAATAAACCCATGGCAGATAGTATATAGTCTTGATCCAGGAGAAACTCTGGATGGTGGGGTCTCAGTTCCATCGGTTTGGATTCTATTTGTGTTGCATGTTTCAGCATGGCAACAGGATCCTTGCTTGAAATCACAACGCCACCGGTACCGATGAAGTATTTGGTCTTTGATAAATCCTTACCGACCTGCGAATACATCATCCCCATCGGAGTGTAGACGCTTTTGAGAGTGCCGACATGTCTTGTCATCGCAGTGTCGATACATTTGCCTGCAATGATTTCCTCAACCTTGAAATCATGATCAGTCGTCGGGATGAATTCAATATTTTGATATCTCTTTTTGGTTTCACTTTCGATATCGATGCCTAATTTGTTCCAGTGACTGATTTCAGAAGCAGTCATCGATTGCAAGACACCTAAAGCCGAATAACGCATACCCAGATCACCTTCGACGGTGCGTTTCGCAAAGGGTTCTTCAAGTCCGGAAAGCATTGCATTCATCTGTGTGGGTAATCCTTTGGCCATAGAATAAACATCGGTGGTTGCTCCACCGAGATCGACCATCATGAGATCACCCAATCCAACTTGATCACCGAACCCTTTGGAAAGCAGTTCAGCCGCCATGAGTACAGCATTGGGGGTCGGTAAGACCACACGGTCGATGATCTGCTCAACTTTTTTAATGCCTTTGGCTTCAATGATGTTCTTGACGAAGATATCTTTGATGGTATCTTTGGCACTATCAATGTTTAAAACATTAAGACGTGGCATGACATTCTCGCAAATATAAAACGTTTTGTGTCCAGCTGACAAAATCTCATGGATTTCATCTGCAGCATCCTTATTTCCCGCAAAAACAATCGGCGCAGTCACCGATGATTTGGCAAGTTGTTTAGCATTGTGTATGACACATTCCCTGTTGCCACCGTTTGCTCCGCCAGCCAACAAGACAATGTCAATCTGATGATCCAAAATGCTCTGGACCTCAGCGTTGTTGATGTTGTGTGAAAGTACAAGTTCGACTTTTGCTCCAGCACCCAGACAAACACGCTTGGCTGCCTCTGTCGTCAATTCTTCCACCAAACCGATGGCTGCCATCTTGAGACCGCCAGCAGCTGAAGAACAAGCAACGACTCGATCAAAATGGATGGGGTGTCCAATGGTTGTGACCAATTTTTCCAAAGCAGTTTCATAGCCGAGGATGATATTGGAATCCACCGTTGTGATGGCTTTGGATGTCGCGATGATATCTTGATTCACGAGATCGACAGCGGTCAATTTGGTGAATGTCGATCCGAAATCGACCAATAGATAATTCCTCATCTTAGGCTCCAAGGTCAGCTTTGATGGTTTCTAAGACATCGTCAATGGTAGTACCCGGTGGGTAGACGCGATCGAACCCCATGTCTTTGAATCTTTTTTCAACTTCGGCGAAATTTTGTTTGCCGACAACGATATTGCCACCTACATAGAGCAAAACATCTGATAATCCGGCTTCGATACACTTTTCACGCATACCTCTGCAATCGAGTTCCCCATGACCATAAAGCGAAGATACCATAATTAAACGAGCCGACGTTTCGATCGCTGCATTAATAAAATCTTCTTGTGACGATAACACGCCGACGTTGACGACATTATAGCCTTCACGGGTTAACGTATACTCGATGATTCTATTGCCGACAGCATGAACGTCAGCTCCAATAACGCCAATAACGATTGATTTCATGTTTCCCTCCGGTGCCAAATACGATGTGTGCCTATTCCATTTAAAACGCTTACATACACTTGTATTTTAATACAAATAGGCCAAAAAAACAACAGCGAACAGTCGTTTTGCGTTTACGATTTTTTGATGATATAATGGGGTTGGGTGAAAACTATGCGAAATGTGGAAATGAGTCTGATTACTCAAACAGTGAAAGAACTTGCGATGGATGCAAATTGCAACATTGGCAAGTCTTTTATTGATCGTTTAAGAGATGCATTGAAAAGAGAAAAATCTGAAATCGGTAAAAATGTATTAGAACAAATCATAGAAAACGACATCATTGCCATGGATTCGAATGAACCCATGTGTCAGGATACCGGGATGGTTGTGGTCTTCCTTGAAATCGGATATGATGTTCATCTTTTAGGCGACGTTTATGATGCGGTCAACGAAGGCGTCAGACAAGCGTATAAAGAAGGCTTACTTCGTAACTCTGTCGCGAAACATCCGATTACGCGTGGCAATACCAATGACAATACACCAGCTGTCATTCATGTGAAACTGGTGCCAGGAGATACGATTAAAATCACACTCGCACCCAAAGGTGGAGGCAGTGAAAATATGAGTTTGGTCAAAATGCTCATCCCATCAGATGGCATTGAGGGCATCAAGAAACTCGTGCTGCATACGATTTTCTATGCTGGAGGTAAACCGTGCCCACCGCTTGTTGTCGGTGTCGGTATCGGTGGCAATCTTGAAAAGTCAGCCCTCTTGGCCAAAGAAGCCATCATGAGAGATTTAGCAGATGAAAGTCCTGATCCCGTTTTGGCAAAACTAGAAAAAGAATTACTGGATGAAATCAATCAGTTGGGGGTTGGTCCGATGGGATTTGGGGGTTCGACGACTGCACTGTCTGTCAAAATCAATGCCTACCCTTGCCATATTGCTTCCCTCCCGGTTGCTGTCAATCTTCAGTGTCATGCATCCAGACATAAAGAAAGAATTCTATAGGTGATCCTATGCACATCAAAACTCCAATCAAGCCTCATGACATTGAACGCATGAGAGCAGGTGAAATCGTTTATTTTACAGGTGTTATCTATACAGGACGCGATGCAGCGCACAAACGTTTGGTTGAAGCGCTCAGTCGCGGAGAGACTTTGCCGATTGATTTTTCAGGACAAGTCATTTATTACGTAGGACCTACTCCAGCCAAAGAGAACAGACCGATTGGTTCTTGTGGTCCGACATCTGCTTATCGGATGGATGCCTATTCGACACCCTTGATGGAAATCGGACTCAAGGTCATGATTGGCAAGGGTGATCGCTCTGATCAGTTCATCAGTGATATGATCAAACACAAAGGCGTTTACTTGCAGGCTGTGGGTGGCGCTGGCGCGCTACTGTCACGCAAAGTGAAAGAAAGCAGTGTTGTGCTTTATCCGGATTTAGGTTCAGAAGCTATCTATAAGCTTGTTGTCGAAGATTTTCCTGCGATTGTAACTTATGACATCTATGGGGGCAATCTCATCATAGATGAAGTTCGAAAATATCAATCCATCATCATCGAATAGACGAGCGAAAGCTCGTTTTTTGTTTAGCGCTTACATTTTAAAAAAATCGTAGTATAATGATAAAGACGTGACATACCCATTTCAGAGGGCACTCGGAGGATTCATATGAACAAACTGATCTTAAGACAAGAAGTATTCCGAAAAACACAAGAATTAATTGACAAACATGGTCCGAGACTCGCAGGAACCAAAAGCAATCTGAGTGCTGCAGACGATCTCTTTCTTGATATCAAGAGTTTTGCCGATCACGCACATCATGAAGACTTTCATGTCTATCAAGGTGCCTTTCTTGGTTGGATCAGAATTCTCGTGTTTAATTTTGTTCTTGGAACAGTCTTTCTGTGGATTGGCTATCCTTGGGTAACAGCAATACTTGCGCTCGTCTCCGTTCTGATTTTGTACATTCAATTCATTTTATATAAACCACTACTTGATCGGTTTTATCCCAAACGTCAAGCGCGCAATGTTTATGGAGTGATTGAACCTGAAGGAGAAGTCCTTCAAGATATCATCATCAGCGGACATCATGATTCTGCACATGTGTTCAATTTTTTCATTCACCAGCCCAATCTCTACAACTTGAGAACGACTGGATCTATCGGACTGGTTTTTGGATTACTCAGTGCATCTGTACTGCTCTATTTTTTACCCAACATGCCTATCTTGACGTTGACTATTCAGATTTTAGCAACCTTAGCTATCCTGTTGGTCGGTCAGATGTGGTTCTTTTACTCTAAAAAGGGCACCCCAGGCGCGGGTGATAATCTGGTTGCTACCATGATTGCCATTGCACTCGGACGTCATTTTGCAGAACTCAAGAGAGAAAAGAAGGGACTGAAGCACACCAGACTTTGGATTGTTTCATTTGATGCCGAAGAAGAAGGTCTCAGAGGCGCGAGAGCATTCGCGAAAAAGCATCAGGGAATCTTTAAAAAACATCCTGTCTATCTACTTAACGCGGATTGTCTTTATGATGAAAAGGAATTATTCTTCTTAACCAGCGACTTAAATGATACCGTGAAACTCGATGACGAACTGACCAGTGACTTGGTCAATGTCGCAAGTCAACTGAACATCCCAACCAAAACTCAGAAACTAGCCTTTCTGACAGGCGGAACTGACGCTGCTGAACTGGCGAAAATTGGCGTCAAAGCGACCACTTTGATTGGTATGCCTTGGACCAATTCCAATCGCAGCGCAGTCTATCATACACCCAATGACACGGTCAGTCATGTCCATCCGAAAGTCGTCGAGGACAGTTTGAATATTTTCTATCATTATGTCATTCAAAAAGACAAATCCGTCAAACATCCATCCATTCCACAACAATAGAGGTCGTCATGAACGAAAAAACCATCAGCAGTCAATTGAAATATGAATGTTCATTTTTGAAACTCTATGAAGATGAAGTCACACTCAAACATGGAAAAGTAAGTCAGAGAGTCGTCCTTGAACATCCTGGCGGGGCTTCGGTTTTACCCATCACTGAATCAGGGCAAATCATTTTGACGAAACAATTCAGATATCCGATCAAAAGTGTATCCATCGAAATTCCAGCAGGAAAAAAAGATCACAAACATGAAGACGGATTGTCATGTGCAATGCGTGAACTCGAAGAAGAAACGGGCTATGTTTCAAGTGACTGGAAACTGATGTTTTCTTTTCATCCCTGTGTTGGATATTCAGATGAAAAACTTGATATTTATATTGCCAAACATTGTACATTGAAACCATCACCAAAACCGATGGATGACGATGAGGATATCGATCTCATGATGGTCGATCCCGCTGATGTCGAAAAACTGATTGAATCTAACGTCATCACCGATGGGAAAACAATCATTGCACTCCAATATTACATGCTCCATCGTTTGGTGAAACCATGAAAAAACGTCGAATCGATATTCAACAAGATCTCATCATGAGCATCCTCAGACCGATTGTGATGCTGTGGATGAGAATTGATGCAAAACGCAAGGTTTTCAAAGGTCAAGGGGTTGATTTCAGACGAAAGACACCCTACATCATGCTCGCCAATCATACATTTTTCTTTGATGTGATTCATGTTCCACTCAGGTGGAAGAAAGTGCCATTCATCGTCGCCAATCAGACGTTATTCAAGAAAAATTCGACCAAATTTTTAATGACTCAAGTCGCTCATGTGATCTCAAAATCTAAAGGTCAAAGTGACTCATCGACCGTCAGAGATTTGATTGGCGCTATCAAAAGAGGATATCCGATTTTGATCTTTCCGGAAGGAGACAGTACCTTTTATGGAGAGACCGGATACATCGAACCTTCAACGATGAAACTCATTAAGAAACTCGAAATTGACTTGATCACGTGTCATGTCCGTGGTGGCTATCTATCCAATCCAAGATGGGCATTATTCAAGCGAAAGAATCGTCAGATTGAGTTGCATTATGAACTGACACTGACTGCTGAACAGATCAAGAAGATGACCGTTGAAGAGATTGAAAGTGTCGTCAGTAAAGCACTATTTTATAATGCATACGATGATCAAAGAAAACGCATGATCAAGCATCCAGGCATCAACTTGGCTCATGGACTTGAAAATGTTGTTTATGTTTGTCCGCATTGTGAAGCCATTAACACCATCAAGACACAAGGCAATCAAATCACATGTGCATCTTGTCAACATGAAGGACATATCGATGAATACGGATTCATTCATGGTTTTGTTTATGACAATCTCGTCGATTGGAACAACCATCAGAAACATTTTGTTGAACAACTGAAAAAGGCGACGCTCGAATCCACTGGAGAACTATCCTTTTTCACTGAAAAAGTCACCGATATTCATGTTGTCGGACCTATCAAACTCATCTATCAGTCTGGTGAATTCATCATTTCTGGTGCTCATCAGGAAACGATTTCTTTGTCCAACATCAGCAATCCAACCATCACCATGCGCAGAGATTTTTCGTTTTTTCATCAAGATAAGTACTACCTGATCAAACTTGACCATTCAGGTGCAGCATTCCTGAGAGTGTCTCAAGATAAGTACTAAGAAACGCTATCCAAACATAGATTTTTGTCATGCATCTGAGTTATAATGAAAGTATAGATACGATGAATCGTACAAGGGAGAAAAATAGGCAATGAAAACGATGACCGCGTTCATTAAGGAATCGCGTAATCCTGGCTTTACCATGGTTCAAAAGCCGATTCCGAGTGAAATCAAGTCCGATGAGGTATTCATCAAGATATTGGCCACATCCATTTGTGGCACCGATGTGCATATTTACAAGTGGGACCGCTGGAGTCAAGGCAGAATCAAACCACCGCTCACTGTGGGACATGAATTTTCAGGTGAAGTGCTTGCGATAGGCAAAGATGTTAAAAACGTCAACGTAGGAGATATCGTTTCGGCAGAGACACATATCGTCTGTGGCACGTGCGAATGGTGCAAGCGCGGTGAATATCATATTTGTAAGAACACAAAAATCATCGGTGTAGATACCGACGGTTGTTTTGCAGAATATGCTAAGATGCCAGCTTTCAATCTGATTGTCAATCACTCGGGTGTTCATCCAAAGTTCCTATCCGTACAAGAACCTTTAGGGAATGCCGTCCATACGATGCTTCACTTTGACATCAAAGACAAGACGGTTGCTGTCGTCGGTTGTGGTCCGATTGGACTGATGGGTGTCAACATCGCAAAAGCTGTCGGATCCAAGAAAATCATTGCCATTGAAATCAATGATTACAGAATCAAGCTCGCCAAGGAACTCGGTGCTCATGTCGTGATTAATCCGCTCAAAGAGGATGTCATTCAAAGAGTGATGGAAGAAACAGATGGTGCCGGTATCGATGTGGTGACTGAATTTTCAGGAAACAAGACCGCGATCGAACAAGCGTTCAAATATGTGAAGCCAGGCGGAAAAATGTCTATGCTTGGGATTGTGCCATCCAATGTTGAGATTGATTTATCTGCTGATATCGTCTTCAAAGGGATCAGTATCTACGGTGTCGTTGGAAGACTCATGTTCAAAACTTGGGAACAGGTTACTGAACTTGTCCAAAGTGGCAAACTGGATTTAGACAAGATCATCACGCATACATTTCCTTTAAAGGATATGGAACAAGCCATGGCAATCATGTCGTCAGGCAACAGTGGAAAAGTCGTACTCATTCCATAAGGGAGGTTTCAATGTCACATTTAGATGCTAAGATCAATGAACTCAAAACACTAGGGGTATACCGGAAATTGCCAATCAATGAAGGACCTTGTGAAGCCAT
>DITG01000080.1 GCA_002422045.1 Acholeplasmataceae bacterium UBA6190 | reverse complement strand
GATCACTGATGCCAGATCCACGAGAGGTGATGAAATCAAAAATGAGAATGTGACACCAATCGGCAAACCCGCTTTGGTGAATCCGATGAAAATCGGAATCGATGAGCAAGAACAAAAAGGTGTGACTGTACCTAGCAAAGCACCAATGGTGTTTGCCATGAATCCGCTTTTCCCCTGTAGGATTTTCCGAGTGCGTTCCGGTGAAAAATACGATTGCAGATAAGATGCCAAGAAAATCAGGACAGATAACAGAATGAATATTTTAATCACATCATAGATGAAAAAGGATAAGCTTTCAAAGACTGCACTCGATGAATCCATACCGAAGACATCTGCAAGCAGACTTCTCACCAGTTGATCGAGCCAAGTCATTTTAAAAAAGGCATCATTGATGAAACCAAAGATTGATTTTATGATTTGCATGTTGCACTACTTTCCTTAAGATGGGTCAGAAACCGAATCATGTCATCGATTTTTTCTTTGTCGACAGTATGTTTGATCCAGACGCCATCACGAAATGATTTGGTGAGCCCAACATCGGTCAGTTGTTTCAAATGATAGGACAGAGTCGGCTGTGTGATGGTTAGTTTGTCAATCAAAGTACACCCACAGGTCTCGCCTTGAATGAGAAGTTCAACGATTTTTAACCGGTTGTCATCGGATAAAGCCTTAAATAATGATGCGTAATCTGGATTCATAATGTACCCCTTATATCGATATTCATCTATATAGATAATCATCTATATTATAGCATAAAAAAAAGAAGTGTCAAACGTCACTAATTGAAATCTCAACAATTTGACACGACATTTACAATTTGACGACTGCATAACCTCTCTTTTGTATGGCTTCGATCAACTGATCGGATGTGAGGATCTGTTCATTATAAGATACGACAACCGTATTGTTCGTATAATCCGGGAATGTCTTGATGACACCATGCAAGCAGGATAAGAAAATCATAATGGGCTGCCCACAATGTCCACATGTGCAGCCTTCACATGTCAGACCTGTCATTTTCAGCGTTTTCTGTTCGATGATATCACCACCATTCACCTTCATTTTACATCATGCAGATGATGGATTGTGATGAAATGCACGAAAAAAAGTGCCACCCTGAGGATGGCACTTCATGTTAGTCATGTTCGATGACAATCGTTCCGGACAAAGATTTTTTGCGAATGATCTCAATCGGTTTGTTTTCATGATTCTTGATTCTGATATCGCCAGAAACAGATCTCAGTTCCACGCTACGCGGATAGAATTCTTTTCCATTCGCATCGCCTGACACAGTACTCAAATCCAGATGGTTACACACTGAGTTTTCAATCTTGATATCACCAGAGACCGTATTGATTTTCAAATCATGCAAAGTCACTGTATCTTTGATGAAAAGATCTCCTGAAACATGTGTTGCAATCACTTCATCGATTGTAGATTCGGTGATATTGACATCGCCACTGACGGTGTTCCACTTGGTCTGTCCAAGTTTGCTCTTGGTGACTGTGATATCACCATTGGTAGAATTTAAGTCGAATATTTTCACATGCTGCTCAATCAGAGTGACATCAGCATTGACCGATGACTGGGCATATTTGCTGATGAGCAGGTCTTTCGGTACTTCAACGATGAATGCACCATCTCCTCTGGATAGGTTGAACACAAATCCGATGTATTTAGGTGCCTTGATTGTCAATTCCTGATGCTTGAACTCGATTTCATAATTTCTGATGTTCTTGATTTTCTTGTAATAAACTTTAATTTGATTGTCAATAGATGGTTTGACAGTCATATCATCCGACACCAGATTGAATTGAAACTTGACAAAGTCTTCTTCAACCGGATACGTTCTAAATAACGTAAAATCATCTTCAGAAACAGTTTCTGCTTCTGTTTCAACTTCTGTATCGATATCTGCAGCAAGTTCTTCAGCTAGTTTTTTGGGATCACCGAATTTCTTGATGATCTCTGATTCACTCATACCTTCTTCTTGAGCGACTCTGATCATTTCCTCATGATCAGCGACGATATCATCAATGGTCTTACTCGCTACGTGTCTTTTTTTCAATTCTTGTCTTAAGTCTTCGATAAATTTCTTCATTTTTCTTTCCTCCCTGATTGATGATCTGGTATACGCCACCAATGAATGAATCCCATTCTTCACGCAATTGCAGGTAGTAAAGGAATCCTTTCTCTGTGATGCTATAGTATTTTCTTGGAGCGCCTTCATTGGACTCCTCGAGATATGTCTGGAAATAGTTCTCCTGTGTCAATCTCCGCAATATCGGATAAATTGAATTTTCACTCACATCGATGAATTCAGACAGCTTGTTAATGATCTGATAGCCATAAGTATCATCTTCAGCGAGGACAGAGAGGACACATAGTTCCAGAATTCCCTTTTTAAACTGGGCATTCATAGAATCCCTCCTTTTAAGTTAATCATAACATAGTATTACTCAATACACAATACCGTTGTCAAAAAATAAGGTGTTTCCTAGTACTTCATCAAATGCTGAAATGTGAATGCATCCAGTCCAAATGATACGTCAGCCTTGCGCGGTGCATCTTGTTGATGGATGATATCTTCTTCGCTTGGAATTCTGTCATATTCATCAAGGTTGGCATCGTTTGTCTTTCTTATCATGTCCGTGGTTTGCAGTTCTTGTCCGATCTGCTGACCGAGCACGTTCAGTGTGATGGTGTTTGCTTGTCTCATTTTTCGTTCCTCCTTTAAATTCTCCCTGTCAAGATGGTTTGGTTATGCATTCATGACCTTTTCATCTTTACGTCTTAATCATATCACAGTATTATTCATAACACAATACCTTTCTATACATTTTGTCTATTTTTCTTTATTTTTTGAATTAAAAAATCAATTTTTCTATCATTTTTTTTGTTTTTGTGTCTTTTTTCTCTATTTTCTCAATCATACTCTATATTTTTTCTCTCTTTTAGCAAAAAATGCCTCCCTCATTTTTAAGGGAAGCATTCAAGTCGTTCATTGTTGAAGATGCATTATGGTCTTAACTGCAAAGCGTCTTTTCCATATTGCATCAGTTCTATCGGATTGCCATCAGGGTCTTGAACCCAACACTGATAGTTGTGATCTTTACCCAAAATGACTGGATGTAATAAAGGAATACCTTTTTTGACAAGGGCTGCTGCAACTTCTTCAATATGATCGACTTCAATACACAAGTGCTGATATGAAGTGGTCTGAGGAAGTTGTGTCAAGGGTTTATGTGCATAAAACAATTCGATGAACTGAGTCGGATTGACAGACAAATACTCAATCCAAGGCTGTCCTTGATCATCATGAAGCGAGAATTTGCGCTT
>DITG01000082.1 GCA_002422045.1 Acholeplasmataceae bacterium UBA6190 | reverse complement strand
AACATTGAAATCACCTTTCTTTGTTTGGATATAGAGTATCACATTTATGTTAAAAAAAACAAGTACACCCCACATTTTTTCATTTTTTTCATTTTGGGTATTGTGTTTTGCACAGGACTGGTGTATTCTAGTAGTGTGCAAGACACAGTAAGGAGGCAACACATGAACACACAGTTCAAAAAGGGTATCCTCGAAATGTGCATCTTGTCGATTATTTTCGAAAGGGACATGTACGGATTTGAAGTCATCGATACTTTGGCCAGAGAAATCGATGTCAATGAAAATACTGTTTATCCTATCTTGAGAAGATTGACGGGACAAGGATTGTTCGACACCTATGAAAAACAAACCAACATCGGGGCACCGAGAAAGTATTACAAAATCACACCGACAGGTGAAAAGAAACTGAAGGAATACGAGTCAGAATGGCGGACATTCTTGCAAGGCGTATTCAAATTATTAGGAGGATTATCGCATGAAAACAAACTATCTTAGAAAATTAAGAGTTGAGCTCGAAGAATTTCAAGCAAGACAGAGCGAAATTGATGACATCATCAACGACTACAGTCAGTTATACGATGATGCAAAATCCACAGGAAAAACCGATGATGAAGTCATTGAGATGCTCGGTGATCCCAAGCAGATCGCCTATGACCTGTTGGATACATTGAAACTCAAGAAGGAAAAAGGTGTCAAAAACAAAATCATCGCACTCACACCTTTCCTATCTGTCATCATCTTCATGGTGCTTGGCGTTGTTTATGATCTTTGGCATCCGGGTTGGCTCGTCTTTTTGATGATCCCCATCACTGCCATCTTATTCACCACAAGACTCAAAGATGGCATCATCGCACTCACACCGTTTATTTCTGTGGTGGTCTACATGATTCTAGGTTTTGGATTTCAGTTGTGGCACCCAGGTTGGCTGATCTTCTTCCTGATTCCAGTCACTGCCATTCTGCTATCGACAAAACTCACTGAGATTCCCGTAGCCATTTCACCGTTTGCAGCTGTTATCGCATTCATCATCTTAGGTACTTACTATGATTTATGGAATCCAGGCTGGCTTGTGTTCTTGGCCATTCCGATGCTAGGCATCTTACATGGCAAACATCTCGGCAAAATCATCATCTTTGAATTGTCATTCGTGATTGCCATTGCATTCTATCTCTACATGGGTTTTGTCTATGGCTCATGGACTTATGGAGCACTCGGATTCATGTTACCTGTTGTGGTTGGTATCGCCTTTGGTGAAATCACAATCACCGGTTGGGATGGATTTTCAGGTAAGCATGGCAAGCGTGCACTCATCATGTTTTCAACCATCATCGTTTGCATCGCAGCATTCCTCTCACTCGGATTTGCCTTAAGTGGCTGGGGTTGGGCATGGCAAGTCTTTCTCGCCATTCCAGTGATGGGCATTGTGATTTCCGGCAAATTCAAGTTTACGGCAATCTCTCCGTTTGTGGCAGTCGTTCTCTTCTTCTCGATTGGCTATTTCTTCAACGCATTCCATCTCTCTTGGCTTGCATTCCTGATCATTCCGATGTCAGGTATTATTGAAAACGCATAATCGATTGACATTCATAAGGGCAGTCCAGCATATGCTGAATTGCCCTTTTTTTATGATTTGAGGTATTGGATACTTGCGGTTAAATCTTGTTTCGGATTGCTTGAGTTTTGTTCAATCACTTGATAGGCAGGATGATGTTTGAGTTTTTCGAGAATCTTTTTAAAGTCGATGACACCTTTTCCCAAGGGTGCATCATGCTTTAGATCACGATCCAGATCTCTTAAGTGAACACCGATCAGTCTTCTTCCAATCAATTCGATGATATCTAGCGGCTCATGCTTGGCTTTTTTAGTCCAGTAAGTATCCGTGACAATCCCGACACTGGAATCTGTAAGATCTAGGATCCACTTGAGTTTGATTTGATTATCCAGTTGTTTAAATTCAAAATCATGGTGGTGAAATCCTAATCTGAATCCTTCTCTTTGATAAGCCTTAGACAGTTGGTTCAACTGATCAGCAAATCGCTTGATGGCGCGCTTCCCAAAGATAATTGCAGAAATCGGGATGACCGAAACAACGACAGTATCGCAAGAAACAGACTTTGCAAATCGAACGACTTCGTCTTTGTCCTCTGTAAGTCTTTTCATGGTTGCCTGAATGGCAACCACTTTCAAACCTGAACTCAGAATGGCATGTTTTGTTTCATCAGATAGTGGGATATACGCAAGTTCAATATGGTCAACACCCATCTTTTTCAGCTGACTGAATGTGCCTTCACTATCTTTTTCAGCCAGTTTTCTGACCGTAAATGTCTGAACACCAATCTTCATGATCAGTTTTGAACCGTTCTTTGAAGCGTCTGATAATTGAGTGACAGACGTTTGCCATTGAATGCATACTCAATGACATCCGCTTTACGATCAATCTTATATTCAGGATGATATAGACTTTCGTATCGCATATAATTCATATCGACATCCACGCCGTTGATTTTAAAATGGTGTCCGAAATGAGCACTTAACGTGGTTGAAGTCGTATCACCGTTGAGCATGGTTGTGACTGTCAAACCATACTGGCTTTCTTCATAAGTGATACTGTTACCACTAAATCGAGAGACAAAGGATGCAAACGATTCTCGGTCTAAAGAGGATACTTCCATCACAAAGTAGTGATCACCTTTCCCGGTTTGGACCAAATCATAATCTTCAGTGATTGTGTCCTTGACACTACCTCTGACCAACATATCATCACGATTGCCTTCCGTGTTACTCACTGAAAAGGGAACAAAGGAGAGTGCATATCTGGCCTTGATCCCAATCATGGCATCGCCTGTTCTACCAAAGATATAGCCCTCAGAAAGTCTGGATAAATCGACTTCATCAAAGAGTTGTTTCGGGAAAAAGACATGGGTAGTATCTTGAACAATCATTGGCTCCATGAAGCCAACCTTGGTTGGTGGTTGATAAATTTGTAGACTGACGTTTTTCTCTTGAACGAGGTAACCTTGTCTACCGTTGCCTGTCCAGTAAGTCGGTGTTCCACTACGGCGTGGAATCTTAGCTGGTTGTGTTGAAAAGACTGAAATCTGATTGCTTAAATTGATTTGAGAGATGGCATGCTGATCGCCATATTCACCTGGCTGATACGCCATGGCAGTATGCATCGAATAGTCTTCTGTCTTATAGGTATAGACATTGGCACGTTCAATGGCAACACCGTTTGTCGAAGGTTTGAGGAGTGTGCTGACTGTACCGAGCAAATTGAAGACGCGAAGTGGCCATAAATTGACCAGTTTGAAATCATTTAAATATTCATTTCTGAACATATTGTTTTGTGACATGTAGTTAATCGAATTTTGGACGACAGCAGGATTACTGAATGCTTCCATGTTCCACTGCATCATGATTTGATGATCTTCAAGACCCAAGAGACCTTCACCTTCGAGTTCTTCGACATCCAATGACTGAGTGGACTTGATGATTTTTTCTTCCGCTGGATCATCGAAGATTTCCTTGATCACTTCAGGTATTTCATAGAAGGGGTCGTCGGATGCGGTTTTCGCTTCCATCATTTGCTTGAACGCATTAAAAAATCCGTTGGCTGATGTGAACCAGCTCGATGCGAAGTTTTTGGTCTCATTCGGTTGCATGACAAAATCGATGAAGTTTCTCATCCGGTTCCCGTGATCATCAGAGGCTCTGTTATCTGAATACATTCTGCCCGATGAAGACATAAAGACATAATAAGTTCTCGGACTTCCGGAATCAGAATCGATACCTTCATACTTGAAACTCTGAGAAGCCATATCAAACCAGATGATATCCATGATCATTTTCATGCGGATGATCATTTCAGGATCATCAGCAAACTGAATGAAGTTCGCCATCGGTCCGATATCTTCCGGATAGTAATTATTCGAATACCATTCGGTAAAACCATATAAATAACGTTGTTCCATCCATGCGTTGATTCTCTTTTTTGCCATCAGCTGGTGCTCTCTGCCTGTTTTCCCATCAACAGGAAAAATATCATCAGGAAATGCCTGACCCACGAGATACTCTTCAACGGTGAATAGAATCTGATGGTTTTCTGACCAGAAGACCATCGAATCTTCCCCACCTTGATCCATCCAGTATTTGAAATTCAACAAGACTTCCTTGATGTCAGTCAACGTATCAGGATGCATCATATCTGCATGATCATAATAGAGTCTCACCAGTGCATTGACTCTGAAATCTGCAACATCATAACGACCATTGACATACTCGAAAGTCCCTTCAAGTTCACTGTTGATGAACTGATCGGTTAAGACGATGCCTTCAGGCAACGCTTCTCCTTTTTTAGCCTTGTCAAAATAATAAAGTAGTCGGTCACTCCCCCCTGAATTGATCGATTCAGCGGGTCTGGATGGAATGGGGTCAATGCCCATGTTGATTGCAAACTGAATGCCGATGCTCGCTAAAAACAAGATGAAAACCACTAAGATGGATAAGACAACTTTTTTCATATGGACTCCTTAAATGTTGAAGTTTCTTCTTTATTATACGATGTTTTTCGATATGATTTTTAAAATCAATTGAATTGCATGTTCTAAATCATTTGATGACAGTCCTGAATACCCAATCACAAGTGCCGGTCCTTGGTAATATCGTTCCAAATCCTGCACATAAGATTTCAATCCAGAGACAAAGATCTTTTCTTTTCTGATTTGATCGACGATGTTTGATTCATCCATATATGAAGGTAATTTAATCAGGAAATGAAGTCCTGCTTCATAGCCTTCGATGCTTACTTTTGGACATGATGATGTCAGATGGATGATCTTATCGATTTTTTCTCGGTAATGATTTCTCATCCGATTGACATGTCGTTCAAAGTATCCCTCATGCATGAACTTATACAAGATGAATTGTTCGAAGTTTGGCACTGTGCATCCGTGATAGGATGACATCGTCAAATAAGGTGACAAAAGATGTTCTGGCAATACCATATAGCTCATGCGAAATGAGGGTGCCAATGTCTTGGTAAATGTATTCATGTAGATGACTCTGTCGTGAATGTCCAAGCCTTGTAATGCCGGGATGGGTTTTCCCTGATATCTGAATTCACTGTCATAGTCATCTTCGATGATGTACCTCGATGATGTTTCAGATACCCAGTTTAAAAGTTCGTTTCGTCGTTGAATCGGCATGACAATCCCCATCGGAAACTGATGAGAGGGTGTGATGTGAATCACATCAATCTTTTTTTGTCTGAGCATTTCAATGGAACATCCAAAATCATCGAGTGGAATCAAGGATAAGTCCACATCATTGCCTTTGAACAGGTGATAAATCTTGGAGTATCCAGGATCTTCAATGGCATATTTCTTGTGTCTGCCCAAAAGTTCAACGAGCATGCCAATGAGCGATGTGCTCCCAGAACCAATGACAATCTGACGTTCATGTACTTTCATGCCTCGATAAAGTTCCAGATAGCGTGCGATTTCTCTTCTGAGTCGTTGCAATCCCTGAGGGTCTAGATTGTTGAGCATTTCATGATGATTTTCAGATAGCACTTCTCGTGCAAGTTTTGCCCAGGTGGCATTGGGAAATAATGTCGTGTCGACCACATTGGTTTTCAGTTCATACGCATACTGAACTTTCTCTTGTACGTCATCCATGTCTTGAAGCAATGTCTGTGAAGTCTTTTTTTTCAAGAGTTCAACACGTTTTCCGACATAATAACCGCTTTTTTCCACGGAATAGACATACCCTTCAGCAATCAGTTGCTGATATGCGGCATCGACAGTGAGCGGACTGATCTTCAGTGATGTTGCAAGTTTTCGTTTGGATGGTAGTTTTTGATCTTCCGCATATTTACCGTCTTGAATCATCGATTTGAACTGATGGTAGAGTTCTACATAGAGCGGTACTTTGCTTTTCTCATTCAGTTGCATGTTTGATCCTCAATCTGGTATGCTTATAATTTCTTAATCTGAATATTTATATATACCAGTTATTATTATACAATGAATGTGTAGAAAAGTCACATGGAGGAATCAAACTCATGAAAACAGATCGTTATCAATTAAATAAAGAACTTGCTCAGATGCTCAAAGGCGGCGTCATTATGGATGTCTCCAATGCTGAACAGGCAAAGATTGCAGAAGCTGCAGGTGCTGTGGCTGTCATGGCACTTGAACGTATACCCGCAGATATTCGTGCTGCCGGTGGCGTATCCCGTATGTCAGACCCAAAAATGATTGCAGAAATTCAACATGCAGTATCCATTCCGGTCATGGCTAAGGTGCGTATTGGACATTTTGTCGAAGCACAAATCCTTGAAGCCATTGAAATCGACTACATCGACGAAAGCGAAGTCTTGTCGCCAGCAGACGATGTACATCACATTGATAAAACTGAATTCAAAGTACCCTTTGTTTGCGGAGCCAAGGACTTAGGCGAAGCACTCAGACGTATTTCAGAAGGTGCATCCATGATTCGTACCAAGGGTGAACCTGGTACCGGTGATGTTATCCAGGCTGTCAGACACATGCGTGCGATTCAAAAAGAGATTAGACATATCACTTCTCTTCGTAAAGATGAACTCTATGTGCTTCAAAAACAACTTGGTGTTTCTCTTGATCTCATTTTATATGTACACGAACATGGCAAACTACCTGTCGTCAACTTTGCTGCCGGTGGTATCGCAACCCCTGCGGATGCCGCACTGATGATGCAACTCGGTGCTGAAGGTGTATTCGTCGGATCTGGTATCTTCAAGTCCGGTAATCCCAAGAAACGTGCTGAAGCCATCGTGAAGGCTGTGACCAATTTCAATGATCCTAAGATTCTTGCGGAAGTTTCAAAAGACCTTGGTGAAGCCATGGTTGGCATCAATGAATCCGAAATCGAACTTTTGATGGCTGAACGAGGCAAATAATCATGATGATCGGCATCCTTGCAGTTCAAGGCGCATTCATCGAACATCGACACATTCTGGAAAAACTTGGTATTCAAAGCTTTGAAATCAGACAGCCAAAAGATTTAGAGATTCCGATGGATGGACTGATCTTGCCTGGCGGCGAATCCACTGCGATGCGGAAACTCTTGGATGACTTAGGGATGTTTGAACCCCTCAAAAACCTGATCGAACATGGGCTTCCAACCTTTGGAACATGTGCTGGCATGATACTGCTTGCCAAGCATTTGACCAATCAAGAGCGTTCGCACATGCAATTGATGGATATCGATGTCAAAAGAAACGCATATGGCAGACAACTCGGTAGTTTCTTCACCGAAGACTTATTTGCAGGAAAACAAATTCCAATGACGTTCATCAGAGCACCTTATATCGATCGAGTCGGTCCTGATGTTGTGATTTTATCAACGGTTGGTGGGCATATCGTCGCCGCACAAGAAAAAAAGATGCTGGTTACGGCTTTCCACCCCGAACTCACAGGTAGCACCTATGTCCATGAGTACTTTTTACAGATGATTGGGCATGGTTCTATATAAAAAGGAAACCACATGCTGTATCCCCCCCACGGCATGTGGTTTTCATTTCAATCAAAAAACAGTTCGCTTTTTGAACTGTTTTTTTTGTGTTTAAGATTTCAACTGTTTTTCGAGAATTTTCTTGATATCAGAAAGCAATTCTTCAACTGTGGGATCTTTGACTTTTTTGGCTTCTGCTTCAGCCTTAGCTTGTTCTTCTGCGGCTTTTTGAGCAAGTTCTGCAGCATGCAATTTCGCTTGTGCAAGTTCGCTCATCTTTGAGAATATTCGAACAATCAGGAAGACTACCAATGCGATGATGAGAAAATCAATCACATTCTGGATGAATAATCCATAATAAATCGCATTTTCTGCAGTCCCGGCAATCGGATCAGCCGCTGAGATGACATATTTGTAGTTGTCAAATCCTTGTTCTCCGACCAACAAACTGATCACGGGCATTAAGACATCTTTGACCAAACTACCGATAATCTTACCAAATGCACCACCGATGATGACTGCAACCGCAAGATCCAGCACATTACCTTTTGTAATGAATTTCTTAAAATCTCCAAAGAATTTTTTCATCTGAACATCTCCTTTTATTACCTAAATCATATCATAATGAATGATTTTTGTATTAATTTCTATTCATTGTCTATTATTTTTCCACATCAAAGAGTGTTGATTGACATGTTCTTGATCCTTTCTTCATAAACATTATCTTTCGTAGATCAGTACACCGGTCTTTTTGATCTCCTGCTCAATAGATGATGATGCTTCAACTGTCTTATTACTCAATAATTCGATGTTTTTATGAAGTTCTTCTCTCAACATTTCAATGAACTCAAAGTAGTCAAGTCCGAATAATTCCGACTCCATGTATAAATCAATATCACTGATTTCTGTTGCTTCCCCTTTGGCATATGAACCAAATAGATAGATACGGTCAACATCAAACTTTTCAGCAATCACAGAAATTTTCTTTTTCATGGTTAAAAAAGAGACAAGTCCTGAATGTTCATTGTTCGATTGATTCTGCTCGGTTTTTTCTCTCAGTATACGATCAATCAATAAATCGATTGTCCATTCACTTGGTTTCCTGATGTTTTGTTCCCAGTTTCTGATGGTTTTCACTGGAATTCCGAGACTCAACGCTAATGCTTCTTGGGATAGTCCAACATTCTCTCTCACTTTTTTTAATGGATGGATCATCTTCATCACCTCAATCATAGTATATACCTCATTGGGGTATTTGTCAATAAAAATATGCCCCATTGGGGCATATTCAACAATAAAAAAGATGACTCGCTTGTTACTGCGACGAGTCATCTGATTGATTAACTATAACTTGATGTATCCAATGCCGATACCTTTTGGTCCGGTATGGGCTCCGACCACAGGAGTCAAATATGCAACAACAATTTCTCTTTCGGGAAACACTTTCTGAATCTCTGTCTTGAACCACTCAACATATTCATCTGCGTGCGCATGTGAAATATAGGTTAAGACATTGAGTCCTTGGGTATCTTCGATGTATTTTTCCAAAACACGTTGATGTGCCTTATGGGTTGTTCTGATTTTTTCCAAAGTTTGAACTTTGCCATCATCACCTAAGACCAACAATGGCTTCAACTGAAGCATCGTGCCCAGTGTGCCTGAAAGTTTTGAAAGTCTACCGTTTTTGACCAAATAAAGCAGTGTATCCACAGCGAAATAAACTCTGTCATTATCTCTGATTCTTTCGAGATAAGGAATGATTTCTTGAACTGTTTTGCCTTCTTTTGCAAGTCGATGTGCTTCGAGAACCATATAGGCTTCACCGTAAGCAAGTGTGAGCGAATCGAATGCTGTGACCTTGATTTTGACTTCACTTGCAGTTCTCTTCACAGCTTCATAAAGACCTGATAATTGTGATGAAATCGTAATGACCAACGCTTCTTCATAACCTTCTTTTTCGAGGTTTTCAAAAAACTCGATCATCCGTCCGATAGACACATACGATGTCTTAGGAATATCATTTGGATCTTTTAAAATACGTTCATAAAATGTTTTTGCATCCATTTCGACAAAATCATCATAAGATTCATCGGTTCCAAAATGGATCACCGATCTTAAAATGGTAATGTCTTTTGGATAGTTTAAATAATCCAGTCCAGCATTGCTGCAAGTCAAAATCGCAATTTTGCTCATGTGCTTCTCCTTTGATTGAATCGTTGTTTTCACTTATATTTTACCAATTAATTCACGAAAATCACTGATGTTTTTATATTTTTTTAATCTGGATGGGTGTTGATGCCCCCCTGTGAATAAAATGATGTCACATCCGAGTTCAGATGCGACTTCCGCATCATGCAGCGTATCGCCAATCATCACAATATCTTGTGGATTAATGTGATGTTCTTCTATGAATGCTTTCCCTACCGAAACCTTACTTTTTGCATAGATATTAGAAGTGCCTAGTATATATTTGAACATATGGCGAATGCCATAGTGCTTCAATTGTTCTTCTAGATTCTGTACTTCGGATGCCGATAGCAAAACATTGGTAATGCCTTTTGCTTCAAAATATTTGATCGTCTCGATGATATGAGGATGCAATTTAAGTGACAGACTTCTAGGTTGGTATCTGTCGATGAAACGATGTGCCAAGACAACAAAAGGCGTCTTATTCAAATCATAGACTTTGGCATAATATGCTTCAACCGGAAATGTGAAAATCATCAGGTACTCTTCAAAGGTCACCAAAGGACGTTCTTCTTCCTTGAGCATCTCGATTAAAATGTCATAACAAAGTCTTGCATCATCCAAAACAGTGCCATTGAAATCCCAAAAAATGTATTTCATCGAATCCTCACTTATGATAGGGGTGGTTTTTCATGATCATGTATGCACGGTAAATCTGTTCAATCAAGATCAGTCTCATCAGTTGATGTGGAAATGTCATTTTAGAAAACGAGATCAGATGGTTTGCCCGATTCTTGACCGCATCACTGACACCATAAGATCCTCCGATGACAAAGACCAGATCTCCTGTTCCATAGGTTGTCATCTTGTTGATCTGATCGCTAAACGATTGGCTGTCGTGCAGAACCCCTTCGATAGCAAGTAATATGATCTGATCAGACTCTTTGATTTTAGATAGAATTCGAGCACCCTCGATGTCTTTCCCTGTGATGTCTGGCTCATCGTTCACTTCGATCCATTCCAGTTTGACAGGTAATTGCTTCTGGTAGTATTGAATCCCTTCAAGCAAATACTTCTGATTCAGTTTTCCGACAACAATGATTTTGATCATAATTCAATCACCGGAAGACCTTCTTGATTTGCGTAAAACACAGTGACCTTTGTCGGATCATCAAACATCTTGACAATGGCCTCATCGATATCATCGATCGAATTGCAATCTTCAGAAATATGAGCAACTACCCAAACACTTGATTTGGTTTGGATGAACAGATTCATCAATCGAGCTGCATCTTCATTGGAAAGATGTCCTTTTTCTCCAACAATTCTTTTCTTGAGCAAAAAAGGTCTCGCTGACTGAAACAGCGTAAACGGATTATGGTTGGCTTCTAATATGTAAAGATCCGCATCGGTTAGGAGTGGGTAATAGGATTGATCGACATATCCGGTATCGGTGAGTAAGACCATCTTGTGCACATGATTGGAAATGACAAAACCCACAGGTTCGGCTGCATCATGTGAGAGCATGAATGGCATGATATTGACATCACCGACTGAAAAGCCTTCATCAGCAACGATGAAATGAACGTTAGGTAACAATTCGACGATATCCGAAGCCAAACTCTTGTAAGTTCCCTTGGTCAGATAGACATCTTCAATCGCACCTTGTTTCAGTAACATTTTGAGTCCAACGATATGGTCATGGTGTTCATGAGTGATGAGAAGCGTCTTCACATCAAACATATTTTCGCCATAAGCTTGCATCTTGGATTTGATTTTTTGATAGCTAATTCCGGCATCGATAAAGAGTCTGATATGACCTACTTTTAAGTAGGTTATATTCCCCTTGGATCCGCTGGCTAAAACATAGACTTCCACTGTATCACCTTCTTTCATCATAACATGAAACTATGTGAGATTAACAAATAAAATGAAAGTGGTTGCATAGTGGTCTAAAAAATGCTATATTATATTTGCTTGTATGAAATACATGAAGGAGTGAACACAATGAATCAAATGAAAAACTTAAGGAAGCTTGCGTTACTGGTGCTCGTATTGGCAAGTGTACTTACGTTGGCTGCTTGCAAAAGCACTGACAAAACACCTTACGGCGATTTATCCGACGATGTCTATGTCACTGTAGGCGGCATCACAGTTACAGAAAAGGAACTCTACGATCAATTACGTTTGCAAGGCGCATCCATTCTTGCAACCATGGTTGATGAAACCATCTTTGCTGACCAAATCGTTACGGTCAGAGCACTGCTTTCGAGTGGTGATGAAGATGCAAACGACTATTTGGATGAAACCATCAATGTCGCAATCCATGGCACTTCAGATGAAGAAAAGCTTGAAGAACTCTATGCTGACTATCCTGAAAGATGGATCAGAAATATTGAAAAATTTGCAGACTCTTTATATTTATTGGATAATTCTTCCAGCGTAGCAACCACCATTTCCGCGCTTCAGAATTTACCTGGCAAATATACCGGTTACTCAAGCATTCAAATCTTGATCAACAACTATTTGCTGCGTGTAACTCAAAGACATTATGCCAAAGGCATTTTAGCTGAAGAAGTCTTAGATGACGATAACGCCAATTACATTTCAGAACAAAATCTCGTCACTTATTACAAGGGTAATCAAGAAGGCAGATACGATGTCGAAGCCCTTGTTGTACGTTTCATCAACTTGAACGAAGCAAACGCTGCTTTATATCTTGCTTCCATCAAGTCTGATTCCAGAGGTCTTTGGTATAGAGTACCTGATATCCGTATCAGCAATCCTCTTGATCCAGGTTATGTCGATTTGACAGATGAAACTCAAACAGGTTTCGGTCATGTCAAGACAATCTTAAGTGACCTTGGCCTCCTAGGCAAACTTGGCGCTGGATTCGCAGACAGAAGCCAAATCAGTGTCTTGGATTATGAAAACTATTACAAGAAATACACCATCAGTACTACTAGAACAACAGGTCGTGAAGATGTTGCTTTGACCACAGCACAGGTCAAGGAAGAATTTGTCAAGATCTACAATATCTTAAACCCAGCATCCCAAGTTGAAATCGCACTCGACGGTACTATCGTTGGCAAAGCAGGCTCAACCTTTGATGCAACACTCACCTATGACGATATCAACAAGATCAATACATCCTTAAGAAGCCACATTTATACAACACTTATCGCTGAAGCTTCCATGGATGATCCCGAAGATGTCACAGATGGCAAACCTTATTCTTCAAGAGTTCAGACATTTGGCTCTTCAAGATACCTAGTCTTCAAACTTTCTGATGACAAGGCATCCGAAGAAGGCATCTTGATTGAAGATCCTGCAGATGCTACCAAGCAAATCTTTGCTGATACAGTCGCAGCCAATGCAATCAAAGATGAGATGTTTGAAAAAATCTTTAATGGCAAACTGACTTCTGCTTATATTTCTGGTAAAGTCACCAAACTGTATGAAGATTTGGATTTGAACATCCATGATAAAGTCGTTAGAATTTTCTATGAACAACAATATGGCTATAAAGGTTCTACGAAGAACAAGAGTGGCGATGTTGTCGCTACCATCGATGGTAACGACATCACAGTTGAACAATTCTACACACGTCTTGAAAAATCATATGGTATTAATTTGTCCCTAGACGTTGCATTCAACAAGATTCTACTTGCGAGTGAAACGTATACCATTGATGCTAAAAAGAGAGAAACATTCCAGACTCAATTCGAAGACATCATTTCACAGTTCTCCGCAGACAACTTTGCTTCTTCTGGTTATCCAGCAAGCATGGGCAGAGAAAAGTTCTTGCTTCTTGCGTTTGGTGCAACCACCAATACCGAAGCAGTCAACCAACTCTATGTCTATCCAGAACTGAGACAAGCTTATATCAACGACCTAGAAGCACATTACAATGCGACTGGAAACTCTGTATATCAGAAACTCGCTGATTTGGCAGCACTTCAATACAACAACTTCAAATCCATCAATACAAGTCACCTATTGATCTATATCGACCAAAACGGTGATGGTACACCAGACAATCCACAAGACTATCTAGACACATTGTCACCAGCAGGTGTACAAGAAGTCAAAGAAGGACTCGTTGAACTGGTTGAAACCATTTATGAAATTGTTGGTCAATACAAAGGATTTGCTGAAGGCTTATCTGCAATCGCAACCGAATTCAACAATTCAGGACGTATCGAACGTGGCAGCAGAATTGCTCCAATCGATTATCAGATCGAACTCAAATGGTCAGAATACAGACAACTTGGTTTCTACCTCAAGTTTGAAAACATTTCTTCTGCAATCACCAATACTTCCAATTTCATCACAGGTTCTTCAGTTCTAGATCCTGTCTTCTACAACAGAGCAATGGTTCTTCATGCAGAATTGGAAAACATCTTGGATGATGATGCCAAGTTCCCACTCTTAGACCTCTATGGTGATGTGATCACTGAAGCCGCAATGGATGAAGTTCAATCCTCATTCGGTTGGCACTTGATCTTGGCAACCAGCCAAGGCAAGAAGACCAGTGCAATCTTCACTCAATCAGACGATGAAGATGGCAAGTATGTATCAAAAGATGAAACGCTGAATGCTTATAACAACGATTCAGAAACACTGACTGCATCACAGATCGAATATTACATCAAGGAATCCAAGACTGATGAAGGCGTTGTGCTTCCATCATCTCTCCAGCAGGCAGTCACAAGCTATCTAGCACCTGTACTTTCCAGATATCAGGGTACATACATGCAAAGAGAACTCGTGTTCATGCTTCTTGAAGACGCTGTGTTTGCTTCACCAACCGGTGCTGCAAGATTCCAGGCAGTCCGTCAGATCAACATCAACCAACTCAATGAATACCTGATTTCTCCAACAGGACTCTTTGACAACAATTACGATGCACTCTACGGTTCTTGGTTCACAGTTCTTCGCGCAGGTTTATAATCCATTTTCAATCAAAGCGACTCTTGCGAGTCGCTTTTTTCTTCAGAAGTCCAACAAAAAAGCCTCGAGATGTTGACATCACGGGGCTTTCGTATGTTTATTTCACATTGTGTTTATAAAACTTCATCTTGTCCATCACAGATATCATCTGTGTGAATGATCCTTCTGCTGTTTCATCGAAAGTTTCACCGAGCACAGTGAATTTCGAATCAATCGTATCGATGAACCAGAGCAACAACGCTTCACCAGTTTGAGGTTTCTTTGGAGAACCGAAATTGAACTGACCGTGATGACTGATGATCATGTGCTTCAGCATCAGTACCTCTTCAGATTTTTGAACACCTAAGTCTTTAGCAACAGAATCAATTTCAATCGTCTGCATGACGAGATGGCCAATCAAGTGTCCTTCTTTGGTATATTCGCCGTCAACACCACTGATTTCAGAGATTTTTGACATATCATGCAATATAGTACCTGCGTATAATAAGTCCTGGTTGAGATAGGGATAAATCTCGATGAAAGGATCAATCAGTTTCAGCATCGTGAGCGTGTGATGGCTTAATCCGCCCACATAGGCGTGATGAAACTTGGTCGCTGCCGGATGGAGGTAGAATGGCTTTTCATTTTTCTTGTAGATGATGGTAGTGATTTGTTTCAAGATGGTGTTTTGAATTCTTGACAGATAACCTTCGATGCCTTTTTTGATTTCGAGCATCGGAATGGGTGCGTAAACATAGAAACGGTCTAAAACAACAGCCATTTCTTCATCGCTCAAGATGTCTTCTGCAGGCGTGATGCCGATACATTTCAACACAAGTTCGTCTTCGATCTTCACAATCGCTAGCGCTTTGAACTGATAAACCTTGCCCATGCCCAAGAATGGCAGTTGATCAAAATCCAGTTTCAGATTGATGTGTTCGCCTTCTGTTGTCAAGACAGTGGTATTGCAGAAATGCACACCCTGATTGATGGATTCGACTTTTGCAACCACGGTGTATGTTTGATTCACAGATAGTTCCATGATGAGTCTCCTATTCTTTGATGCGCTTGAGCACATAGGCTTCAAGCTCATTTTTTTCATTGTTCAGTCGTTTATTCAAGACTTCAACAACCATTTCTGTCTGCAATTTCTTGACCCATGCGCCTGCTTTTTTATCTGCAATCCGAATGATATCGGTTGCTCGAAGTTTCAAATCCAGATCACTTTGAATGGGTAAACTATTGAAATCCTCTTCAATCTTGTTTTTCATGTTTTTGGTGCGTCCCAACATATGACTCACGCGGTTGGCAAGCAGACAGAGATCAAGACCGTACGTATAAAGCACATAAGGATCAAATGTCTTATAGGTGTTAGCAAGCAACATCGCGGTTTCATAACGATGGCGATGCTTGTTAGAAAATGGCCATGCGTCCGGAATAGAGCCGTTCAATATGAAGCATAAAATGAAAAATGGGTCAATGAATGGAATTTCTTCCATTTTTTGAATGTAGAGGATGCCTTTTTCGAGGCCTGGAAGTACCTCATGGACCTTGGTATGGACCATGGTTTGAAGCGCACGTCTCACGTGATCGCCTTTGAGCATCTTGAGCATTTCGTTCATGATGCGTTCCATCGCAATGTCTTTGAGTTTGAATCTCAGTGATTCAATCGCGAGTTGTGTGGTCTTATCGATTTGAAATCCAAGTTTTGCCTGAAAATAAAACGCGCGCATGATGCGAAGCGCATCTTCATTGAAGCGTTCATGAGGATCTCCGATGGTGCGAATAATGCGTGCCCGAAGATCAAGCTGTCCGTCGATGTAATCGATGACTTCGCCTGCTTCGGTCATCAAGAGTCCGTTGATTGTGAAATCTCTACGTTTAACATCTTCTTCGGCTGTCACTGCATAGGTCACTTCTTCTGGATGTCTACCATCTAAGTAGTCACCATCGATTCTGTAAGTCGTGACTTCGTAAGTCTCATCATGCATGATGATGGTCACAGTTCCATATTTGAGACCTGTGGGTTTGGTTGTAAAGAGTTTGGCAACCTGATGTGGTTTCGCGTTCGTCGTGATATCCACATCGGTTAACGGTATTCTTAAGAGATGGTCCCTGACGGCACCACCGACGATATAGCCTTCGTATCCTGATTTTTTAAGTACTTCGATTATCTTTTTAGCACCTTTGAGTGTTCCCATGTCATCACCATATCCATTATATCAAGAGATTACGTTTTTTGAAAAACTAAAGTGTCTTTTTCAACGATCGCTAGACGTTATGATATGATATCTACGAGGTGATTTCATGAGAAAAGTAATCCTATATATCGCCATGACACTCGATGGCATGATTGCAGATGAACACGAAGGTTTATCCTTTTTAGAGCCTTATGATGGGCTGGATTCGGTGAAGACCAGTTATGAACAGTTGATGGGTCAGACGGATACATTACTGATGGGCAGACGCACTTATGAAGTGATCCAATCTTTTGGTATCGATTGGCCTTATCCAAATCATCAGTGCTATGTTTACGGGAAAAACGTGCAGCCAAACCCAAACATCAAGATCATTGATAGTGATGTTTCCAGTCATGTCAAGCAGATGCTCAAAGAAGATGGCAAAGATATTTGGCTTGTTGGCGGAGGAAAACTGGTCAATACACTGCTTTCTAACGACTTGATTGACCAGATGATCATCACACTGATCCCAATCGTCTTAGGCAAAGGTGTCCCGCTTTTTCTTCCCCTTCAAGATACGAAAAAGTTTGAATTGATAAGTTCAACAACCGATTCGGGACTCATCATGCTCACTGTCCAGAAGCATAGCGATTCCTATCTATGATATACTAATGCTGGTGATCACATGCGTTATATCAAAAGTGTTGCAACTCAATCGATTGAAATCGACAAATCCATCTTCATCGGACTGATTTTTCCGCTTTCAGATGATCAGGATCAAGGATCAATTCTCCAAGACGTGCGATCAAGCCATCCAAAAGCAAACCACGTCTGCCATGCATCGATACAGGGTCCTCATGGTGAGTACGCAAACTCAAGTGATGACGGTGAACCCGCAAGAACCGCAGGCATTCCCATCTTAGAAGTCATGAAACATCATGAGATTACAGATTGTCTATGTGTGGTCGTCAGATATTTCGGTGGCATCAAACTTGGCGCAGGCGGATTGGTACGTGCTTATACCAAGGCTGCAGCTTTGACCATCAAACATGCACAGTTATATATCAAAAAAACTGTACCTTCATTTGAGATTACATTTCCCTACAGTCTGATTGGAAACATGGATCGTCATTTCGAAAAAAAAGCGACGATTCTCGAGAAGAACTTTCTCGAAAACGTCACTTATCGTTTCTATTTGCTTGATGATGATCAATCGTCAATCAATGACATTCGTCATCTGTGTCTAAGTATTCGCGCACTTGAACACCATGTGATGCATATCGATATCTAAGCCCTATGGGCTTTTTTTAATCTCCGAATTGCCCATTGTTGTAAGCAGTCGTGCCTACCGCATGATAGAGCCATACCGAACGAGATGACAAGTAACTGATGACATATGTCACTTGTTCAGGATGTGTGGTGAGTGTCCAGACTTCCCAAGGATTTGGCCAAACATAATTGCCCATGATTTCCCAACGTAAGAAATTTCTGTTCGCAAGCGGTTGAATGGAATCAGCAATAACAGGAATCATGTCAAAGATGATGGGTAAGATGTTGTCATAAAAATTGCGATATTTCACTTTAAACTGTTCTCTGATTTCAGGAATTTCCATCATCAGCTTGAACATACGGTTCTTATATTGACGCATGCCATAGAAGTTAGTGGGTCCATAGTCAATGTAATCGGCATTTCCGATGGCCAAATCAAAATCCCAAAGGGGTCCGTATTTCAGAACGCCACCTTGTTCCTTATACATGAACACCGAACTCCAACCGACATCGACATTTTTGACGAGTTCATGGATGATGAAATGATCAATCCAGTTGTTCACATCAATTAAGCTTTCATATCCTGATTTGGCAATCAGGGCATTTTCAACTTCAATCATGTATTCAAATATGTAAATGGCATGATGTTCAGTATATCCAACATCATCCGGGTCCGGTTCCTTGATTTCATAAGGAATACTTCTGACCACGATCCAGTCGTAACCAGGCTCTATGTTTTGATTATAAAAACGTTGATCCATTTCCAAGAAATAACCCGTATCCAAGACACCCGGAACTGAAGTGAGTGCGAATTTGTTCTTATGGACTTCAACCTGCTCGGTTAATACATATAAGCCACGATATTCATCATTGACATAAAGTTCGACATAACGGACTTCGAGTGCATAAGGCAAATCATTCATGAGTGATACCATTTTTTGTACAATCAGGTTTCTCATGAACGATTTATCGGAATGGTCCGCCAAAAGCACATAGTTTTTAGCTGAGCGCATCCCCAAAATCGATGTGTTATTATCAAAACGTAGTCGGTACGGTTTCTTATCTGACAAGCCCCATGTCGAATTGCCTCTACCTCTGAGCTGAGCTTGATCGGTTTCATGCTCGATAACTGTTTCACCATTGACCTCTGTTTCCACTTTGACTTCCGCGCTCACATAATCTTCTTTGTTCACTTGTCCGAGTGATACAGGTAATGTCAGATAAATGCGGTTACGATTTAACCCTGACTCTGGTGCAGTCAGTGTGAATGTATGTTCAAAAGAGAGTTCTGTTCTACCTTTTTTGATGGTGAACTCGAGTGTCTTTTCCTGATCATAAAAGGGGCGTTCATAAACAATTTTGTTCTCTATTACTGCATCATCCATTGTCCAGGTGATACTGAATCCATCTGGATCAGGCAGTGTAAAGTCGCTATTGATCATAGCAGGCAGTTCATCGATCACGGTTTCGCTCAAACTTTCGATAACGTCCGTATAATCGGTTGTATCTAGGATGCCTTCGCAACCTGCAAGCATGAACAAAAACAGTATCGCCAATATCATCATATTTAATTTCTTCATCTTGACCTCCTATGAAAAAGCATAGGTCTCC
>DITG01000021.1 GCA_002422045.1 Acholeplasmataceae bacterium UBA6190 | reverse complement strand
GACTATGTCAAGAACATGATCACAGGCGCAGCACAAATGGACGGCGGTATCCTCGTCGTTTCCGCAGCGGACGGTCCTATGCCACAGACTAGAGAACACATTCTGCTCTCCCGTCAGGTTGGTGTGCCCAAGCTTGTTGTATTCCTAAACAAATCCGACATGGTTGACGATGAAGAATTGCTTGACTTGGTTGAAATGGAAGTCAGAGAACTGCTTTCAGAATACAACTTCCCAGGCGATGAAATTCCCATCATCCGTGGATCTGCACTTGGTGCAATGAATGGCGACCCCAAATGGGAAGCAACCGTTCAGGCACTCATGGACGCAGTTGATACTTATATCGACCTTCCAGTCAGACAAACTGACAAGCCTTTCTTGATGCCAGTTGAAGACGTCTTCACCATCACAGGCCGTGGCACCGTTGCTACAGGACGTGTTGAACGTGGTCAAGTCAAAGTCGGAGATTCAGTTGAAATCGTTGGTATCACTGATACGAAGACAACCGTTGTTACGGGCGTTGAAATGTTCAGAAAGTTACTCGATTATGCAGAAGCTGGAGACAACATCGGTGCATTGCTCCGTGGTGTCACACGCGACCAGGTCGAAAGAGGCCAGGTTCTTGCGAAACCAAAATCCGTTAACCCACACTTCCAATTTGAAGCACAAGTTTACGTCCTTTCTAAAGAAGAAGGCGGACGTCACACAGCGTTCTTCTCCAATTACCGCCCACAGTTCTACTTCAGAACCACTGACGTCACTGGCGTCATCACACTGAAGGAAGGCACTGAAATGGTCATGCCAGGTGATAACACCGTCATGATCGTTGACCTCATCCACCCAATCGCTATCGAAGAAGGAACTAAGTTCTCCATTCGTGAAGGCGGTCGTACCGTTGGTGCGGGTTCAGTAGTCAAAATTCTCGAATAGGTTTAAATCAGAGGCGAAAGCCTCTTTTTTTTTCACATCGATTTACGACAATCTTTTAGAAGGATTTTTTTAGATTATCTATGATAAAATGAGAGTAATCGAAAGGGAAATGATCATGATCATTGATACACATGCACATTTGAATATGGACGAATTCAATGATGATCTTGATCAAGTACTCGAAAGAGCCTTTGAGCAAGGTGTCAAAGGCATCTTGGTGATTGGAATGGATGAACCATCCAACTTGAAAGCAATCCGATTGGCAAAAGCGCATGACATGCTCTATGCCACAGCGGGTGTGCATCCTGGGTTTGTGGATCATGCCACAACAGACCATCTCAAGGCATTGCTTTCTGAGAACAAAGTGGTTGCTATCGGTGAGTGCGGACTAGACTTTTACTGGCAAACAGACAATAAAGATATTCAGATCAAAGTGTTTAAAGAGCAAATCGAGCTTGCTGCTCAAACCGGATTGCCACTGGTGATTCATACCAGAAATTCGTTTCAGGAAGCTTATGATTGTCTACTACCTTACCAAGGTAAAGTCACAGGCGTCTTTCACTGTTTCTCATCGGATGTTACGGATGCGAAAAAAGCGATTGATTTAGGATTTAAAATCGGTTTGGATGGACCTGTAACCTATAAGAATAGCCAGATCCTACAAAAATTGATTCAAGAGATTGACCTTTCACATTTGTTGGTTGAAACCGATTCACCCTATATGACACCTGTGCCTTACAGGGGAAAACGGAATGAACCAAGTTATGTGACCCATGTTGTCAAAAAAATTGCAGAAATCAAAGCGATGACCGTTCATGAAGTGGCGACCGTCACGACACAAAATGCCATCGATCTATTCAAATTAGGAGGACTTAAAGGATGAACAAACGATTACTCTCTATACTCATGTCAGTGCTATTGATCTTTACGCTTGCAGGTTGTTCACTCAAACTCAGAGCTGAAGTGCCTTATGTTTCACCACATCCCTATGAAGAACTAAGAATCAACATGATCAGTCTCGTCAGTCAGTCTGTCGTTGTCGTCAAGACAGAGACAGGTCATGGCTCAGGTATCATCTTCAAAAGCGAACCTGTCGCTGAGACCAATTTGACACTTTATTATGTCATGACCAACCATCACGTGGTTGAAGATGGCGGTGAAATGAGAATTCATTTCGGTGCTGGCGAAGAAGATATCAATGTCAGAGATTTTGCAAGCTATGAACTCTACGATATCGCAGTTGTTCGTTTTGAGACGAACCGTGTGTTAAGAGTGCATCCGGTAGGTCCAATCAATGACAACACCATCACTCAGATCGTCGTTGGACAAGATGTCTATGCGATTGGAACACCGCAGGATATCAAGAAATTCAACTATGTCACTCAAGGCATCGTTTCTATGGTTTCTTATCCATATAATAACATCCCAGGGCTGACCCTCATGCATGACGCTGAACTGAATCCTGGTAATTCTGGAGGACCACTCTTTAATCTCAAAGGTGATTTGATTGGGATCAACGTTGCAAAAGTCGCTAACGTCTTAACCTCAGACGGATCGATTGCCGCTGAAGGATTGAACTATTCGCTTTCCATCAACAAGATTGCACCGATTGTCAGAGGTTTCTCTGAAGCCAGTTATACGGCAGTGGTGAGAAGACCAAGACTCGGCATCACGGTTCAAGAAGTGGCAACTTTCCTTGAAACCAATGAAGCTTCTCTACTCCCTGCAAATCCAATAGGCGTTGTAGTCATCGGATTTGATATGACCAGAAACGCACATGAACAGATGGAACTCTATGATCTGATTGTTGAGATGAATGGCATTGCCATCACCTCGATTGCAGATCTTGCAGCACAATTATCTAACGCTCAGTTTGGGGATTCCCATACACTCAAAGTCATGCGTAAAGTGGGTACTGAATTCCAGCAGTTCACTGTGACCATCATCTTATCATAATGACCCAGAAAGTCTTTAAGAAACTTGTTCAAAATGGCTTAACCATCGGATTTGCGGAAAGCATGACCGGTGGTTTTTCCGCTTTTCAGATGATCAAAAATCCTGGAGCATCCAAGGTCATCAAGGGGAGTATCATCGCCTATTCAGATCATGAAAAAGTGCATCTTCTAGGCATTGATCCACTGCTCATCCAGACACTTTCATCAGTCTCCAAAGAGGTTTCCATTGAGATGGCAAAGTCCATACAAAAACTGCTTGGTGCTGATATCGGGGTCGGGATCACCGGCAACGCGGGACCTGCTTTTCAGGCAGGGACTCAAGCACATGAAGCGCACATCGCCATCATCTATCAACAGGAAATCATCCATGAGCAAATCAATCTTTCCAAGCTTTCCAGATTCAAGTCCATCAGACGAACAACACAGTGTGTCTATGAACATTTGGACCGATTGCTTTCACAAATTTCAAGGTAAAAAAACGTTGTAATATCATATCATCTATGATATAATTTAACAGCATAAGATATTCCTTGTCTTATATAAGACCATAGACCAGAAGGAGGTGGAACAGATGAGAAAATACGAAATTATGTATATCATCCGTCCAACTGTTGAAAGCGAGAACATCAAGCAAATTGTCAATCACTTTAACGAGATTTTTGTGAATTACAATAGCCAGGTTGTCGAGCTTAAAGAGTTGGGGCTAAAAGAATTAGCCTACGAGATTGAGCATCATAAAAAAGGTTATTACGTTT
>DITG01000130.1 GCA_002422045.1 Acholeplasmataceae bacterium UBA6190 | reverse complement strand
TTGCCTTTTCCTTCATCGCCCCACTGGGTTCCTACCACAACAACACGTTTCATTCGTGATCCTCCTATGATACTCGAATTTCAAATAAAAAATGGTCTTTCAACCACATTGATTTTAACATAGCATTTGACTTTAGTCAATGTGAGAAAAAAATCAAAAGCCCTCATGATCAACCCAAAGACAATCACTTGCGCTTGCTAAAAAGAGCACTGTTCAGTATAATGATTGTAAGGTGAAAAACATGAAAATACTCTTTTGCAGTGGTGAAGCTTATCCATTTTCCAAATCTGGTGGTCTTGCAGATGTTGCTGCAGCACTACCCAAAGCGCTTCGAGCGCTCGGACATGATGTCACCATCATCACGCCACACTATCTCGAACTCAAACAATTTCAAAACAAGATGAAGACACTCGGCACCACCACCATTAAAATGGGGGATGATGAGTACGATGCGACTTACCACACGACAGTCTACGATGGCGTGCCTTATGTGTTTGTCCAAAACGATGCTCTTTATCACAGAGAACGTTACTATGGATACGATGATGATGCCATTCGCTTCACATTCTTCAATTTCGCAATCTTTGAATACATCAAGCGCACCGGAAACTATCCGGATGTCGTTCACGCCAATGACTGGCAAACCGGGCTCGTCCCTTTCTTCCTCGATGTTAAATACAGACCTCAAAATGCTGAATTCCAGAGAATCAAGACACTGTTATCCATCCATAACCTCGAAAAACAGGGATCTTTCCCCATTGAAACCGAAAAACTCTTTGGACACAAGAACTTCACGTATATCCATCTGGAACGTGTGAATTTCCTCAAATGCGGCATCATGCGTGCTTCAGCAGTCAATACGGTTTCTGAAACTTACAGAAATGAAATACTCACACGCTTTTACGGATTCACGCTCGATGGACCGCTTAAGGCCAGACAGCATGACCTCTATGGCATTTTAAATGGTCTCGATGCTGAAATTTATAGACCTTCTAAGAATCCCCATCTGTATCAGTCCTATGATGAAACCAATTTCGTCGTCGGCAAGAAAATCAACAAGGTCAAACTGCTTGCTGACTTGAATCTTAAAAATAAAGATATTCCACTGGTGAGTTTCATTCACCGCTTTGCCAGACAAAAAGGGATTGATATCCTCATGCCCATCTTAGAAGATTACATCAAAGCAGGCAAATTCAATTTCGTTGCCATGGGTTATGGCGATGCTGTCTATGAATCGTTTTTCTTAGAACTCTCCAGAAAGTATCCCGATCACGTCAGTTATCATCAGGGATTTGACAATGCGCTTTCCCAAAAGGTCTATGCTGCATCTGATCTCTTCATCTTACCTTCTTTATTCGAACCTTGTGGGTTGAATCATATGATCGCCATGAAATATGGTGCTCTACCCATCGTCAGAGAAACAGGTGGATTGAAAGATACAGTCACCCCATACAATAAATTCACAGGGGTCGGTGTCGGATTCTTGTTTAAGAATTATGATGCAAACGAACTCAAATCAGCCATCGATCAATCCTTAGATCTTTACTTAAATGATCAAGAGTCTTTCTCAAACCTCATCCATCAGGCCATGCATGTCAACCATTCCTTATCCAAGATGGCCAAGCAGTACGAAACACTCTATCAAAAAATACTGGCATAAGAAAAGCGGCGCTCATGATGAGTGCCGCTCTTGTTTTTTAGTGTTTTTCCTTGACGAAAACGTCATTATACTGTCTGTGAACCTTGATGAATGTCGTACATTTGGATAATTGTTTCAATGTCGGTGCCCCTACATAGGTACACGTTGACCGAATTACACCCAAAATATCTAAGACCGTGACATCGACATTGCCCTTGAAGGGTATTTTGACGGTTCTGCCTTCAGAACTTCTGTAATCAGCAACCGATCCGTGGTGTTTGATCATCGCAGTCGATGAACTCATCCCATAGAATTCGACGAATCTTTTTTCTTTATAAATTGGTTCGAATGAATCTTTGGTGCGTTGCATGGTGTCATGATATTCGGTAATCACTTCTCCGCCACCTTCGATATGACCTGCAAACATACCGCCTAGCATGACAAAGTCAGCGCCAGCACCAAAGGCTTTGGCAACATCGCCTGGACATGTGCAACCACCATCAGAGATGATGTGAGCGCCTAACCCGTGCGCGGCATCCGCACATTCGATGATTGCCGATAACTGGGGATAACCGACCCCTGTCTGAATTCTGGTTGTACAGACAGAACCAGGTCCGATACCGACTTTGACGATATCAGCGCCTCTTAAGATCAATTCTTGAGTCATGTCAGCCGTGACAACGTTACCGGCAATGATGACATGATGGGGAAATAGACTTCTGACCTTCTCGACAAAGTCACCGAAATATTCGGAATAACCGTTGGCGACATCGATGCAGATGAACTGGATCGATGGATGATTTTTGAGTGTTTCTTTGAGTTGTTCTAAGTCTTTCTTGGATGTGCCTGTTGAAACTGCGAAGTGATTGGGATCGAGTGTATCGAAAGCATGGCCGATATCCTTGGTGGTATAACTTTTCACCAGGCAGGTGAAGAGTTTGTGCGATTGTAGTGCTTTTGCCATTTCAAGCGTACCGACACCATCCATATTGGATGCCATGATGGGAATACCTGTCCAGGTTTGCATCGAATGTTTGAACGTATAGGTTCTCGATAAATCGACTTCCTTACGGCTTTGGAGTGTGGATCGTTTGGGACGAATGAGAACATCACTAAAATCGAGTTTGTCATCAAATTCAATGCGCATGGTTCACCTCTAAGTATTTTTTTATTCAAGTTACGTTACTATTATAAGATAAAGACGCTGAATTTGAACCATCTTTTTTTCAAGATGATTCTTCATTTCAAAGAAAAAAGAAGATCAGTGCGATCTTCTTGAATGTTTCTATGGTTTCTCTCTGATTTTTTCTTGAAGCAAGGGATCGAATGTCTTCTTTTTGATCATGTCGATTTCTTCCAAATAGGGAGGTTTGTCTTCTACATAAGGCGTTTCCAGAATTTTCGGAATATGCTCAAAATCTTTGTGATAGACAACTTTCATGAGACTGTCAAATCCGAGAAATCCGAATCCGAAGTTTTCATGTCTGTCTTTGGCAGC
>DITG01000100.1 GCA_002422045.1 Acholeplasmataceae bacterium UBA6190 | reverse complement strand
GACCACATAGCCTGCATAGAAAATGGCATTGGGAATCGCCATGACTTTGCCGTTGTAGGTTGCAACACCTCTGATATCTTCTGAGACATTCAAATATTCCGCATCTGCCATGGCAACATCAGTGATGTTGTACGCCCAGTCATTGATGACATAAAAAGGAATATTATCAGCCTGAAAGACATCGGGTAGTGTCTCTGTGGAAGCTCTTGCTGCCAAAAATTCATTCCAGCCCAAATCGTTGTCTGTTCCGGGAATTTTCGGTCTTTCAATGATGTTGACTTTAATATTGGGATATTTTTCCATGAACGCTTGAATCATCAACCGGTTCATGTTCGGAGATTCAGATTCTGCAGCCCCCAAATCCCAGGATGAATAAGTCAAGGTGACTTGTTCAGCTGTAGGAATTTCAGTTTTTGGACCTGTATCGCCACATGCAACGAGTAAGAATGCGATCATGAGCAATGCACATAAGGTAATGATTTTCTTCATAATTTCCTCCATTCATGACGCATCATTTCAGTGATGACGTCTTTTATAAAGTTTGCGGGAAGGCGGAACCCGCCCTCCCGCATGACTTCTACCATATTTTCAATATGACTTAAGGTTGTGGTACGTAAGTAAGTGTAGCAGAAAGGATTTGGAATGAACCTGTGACGGATGCTGTTCCGCCTTCCGCAAAGAGAATCAAACCTGTAATGGTTGGAGCGGTAATGACAACGACTGTAGGTTCAGCAGTGAATGTGACCCATTGTTCAATCGAATTGTTGACTTTAACCAAAACTTGTTTGCCCAGTGTACCTTGAAGCGTGATGGTCACAGTGTTCATACCAACTGCATCTTCAACGTCAAATGGATTTTTGACAAATACCCATTCCTGACCTGCACCTTTGGTGTAATCGATAGTGACTGGAGATGTACCTGAAACTGTATAAGTCCCTGGATCATTTTCAACCCAACCGCTCATCAATTCGAGTGAATAGGATAAATGCGCACTGACAATTTCGAATGATCCTGTAACTGGAGCAACACCGCCTTCAGCAAACAGAATGACACCAGTGATTTCATTGGCACGAATGACAACAGTGACTGGGTTGGCATCAGTGAATGTGACCCACTTTTCAATGGAATTGTTCACTTTGACCAAAACTTGCTTGTCCACAGTACCCTTGAGTACGATGGTGAATGTGTTATAACCAATCGCATCTTCAACAACGAAAGGATTCTTGATGAATACCCATTCTTGACCTGCCAATTTTGTGTAATTGACAACAACGGAAGCACCGACAACAGTTGCATAGGTACCTGGATCGTTTTCAACCCAACCATTGAAAAGATTCAATGTAGATTGTGGATCGAATTCTACTGGAACATAACTTAAGTATGCACTGATGATTTGGAAGGATCCGGTTGCTGGAGCAACGCCACCTTCAGCAAACAGAATGACACCAGTGATTTCTGGGAGTGACATGACAACAACCGTAGGCTCTGCAGTGAATGTGACCCATTGTTCAACGGCATTGTTCACTTTGACCAAGACTTGCTTGCCAAGTGTACCTTGAAGGACGAGTGTGAGGGTGTTCATGCCAGAAAGTTCTTCTGCTGGGAATGTGTTCTTCAGGAATACCCATTCTTGACCTGCTGTTTTGGTGTAATTCACAGTAAGAGCAGCACCTGGTACAACTTCATATGTACCTGGATCATTTTGAATCCAAGTGGACTGCATGTTGTAAGAATAAGAAAGTGTTGCAGATAGGATTTCAAAGGATCCTGTTGCTGGAGCGACACCTGGTTCTCCAAAGACAAACAGACTCAAGAATCCAGTTTCAGAATAAACGGTAACGACAGTAGGTTCAGCACCAAATGTGACAAATTTTTCCAAAGCGCCTGAATCATTGGGCTTGAGGAGAACTTGCTTGCCAGCTGTACCTTGTAAAACGACAGTCATTGTGTTGAAACCCATGACAGCTGCTGGATCAAACGTACGTCTGAACCATTCCCAATCTTGTCCGCCGACTTTATTGTAGTTGACAATGAGTTTGGATCCATCTGGAGTCAGTGAGTAAACACTGCCATTGTTGACAAACCATTCATTATTGAAGTCAATGATGGCTGTTGGATCAAATTCAACTTCGGGAGCAACATAAGATAAGTATAGGGATACGATTTCGAATGAACCTGTTGCAGGTGATACGCCTGGTTCACCGAATAAAATCAGATTGACAAATGATGCTGCAGTGACAGTGACAGTGATTGGATTTGCATCAACGAAGTCAACGCGTTGTTCTAAAGCACCCTGATCGTTTGGCTTGATCAAAACACTCTTGCCTGCAGTACCCTTTAGGGTAATGGTCATCGTGTTAAAGCCCGCAACCTTGAGTGGATCAAAGACATTGCGGATGGCTGTCCAGTCTTGACCGGCAATCTTCGTGTAATTGACAACAGTGGTTGCACCATAGGTAAATGTGTAAACGCCAGCATCGAGTGATTCATAACCGGAGTTGATCTTTTCTGAGTAGCTCAGTTTCGCGGATAAGATCACAAATGATCCAGTTGCTGGAGCGACATTGGGTTCGCCAAAGACAAACAGACTTGTGAATCCTGTTTCAGAATATACAGTCACCACAGTAGGTTCAGTACCGAATGTGACAAACTTTTCCAAAGCGCCTGAATCATTTGGTTTGAGCAAGACTTGCTTGCCTTCGGTACCTTGAATGACGATGGTCATTGTGTTGTAACCCATGACATCTTTCGCATCGAATGTACGTCTGATCCATTCCCATTCTTGACCAGCGACCTTGGTGTAATTGACTGTAGACTTGTCGTCATCAGTGATGACAGTATATGCGCCAGCATTGTTGATGAACCAGTTGTTGTTGAAATCATAACTGGACATTGGATCGAATTCAACTTCTGGAGCGACATAAGATAAGACGAGTGATACGATTTCAAATGAACCTGTTGCAGGTGATGTGCCTGGTTCACCGAATAAAATGATATTGACAAATGATGCAGCGGTGACTGTCAAAGTCACTGGGTTCGCATCGACGAAGTCAACACGTTGTTCGAGTGCACCTTGATCGTTTGGCTTGACTAAAACACTCTTACCAGCAGTACCCTTGAGCACGATGGTCATGGTGTTCAGACCAGCAACTTTTTCTGCATCAAAGACATTGCGGATCGCTGTCCAGTCTTGACCAGCAACCTTGGTGTAGTTGACAACGGTGGTTGCACCATAAGTGAACGTATAGACACCAGCATCCAGTGACTCATAACCTGAGGTGATGGCATAATCGGAAGTCTTGAATGTGACACCATGAATGGTGAACATGCCAGAACCGACGCCACCTGGAGCGGAGAACAAGACTACTTTGTTCAACTCAGCGAGTTGAGCAGGGGTCATAGTGGTGAGATCAATGACAAATGTTTGTTTAGTGCCATCGAATGTGAACTGCAGTTCTTTGTTTCCAAGTGGAGATTCAACCTTAAGCAAAATTGTCTTGTTGGCTTGACCGGTCATTTCAAACTCGAGTTTGGAGAACTTGCTGAAATCACCATCCAGGTTAGCAAACATGAACGCCCAATGCAAATTGGAAGTTAGTTTTTCATATTCGACTTCATAAGTTGAACCGACTTTGGTGATATCATAAACCATATCGCCGCCATCATAGAAATGCTGGAGACCAAATGATAAGCCAGTGCCATCAAATTCGTTCACCAAAATTTCAGGAACAACGAACTCATAATCTTCAGTCATGAATGCTTCTTTGATGGTCATCATGCCTTGAGCTGGTGCTAAACCTGCTGCAATAAAGACCTTGAAGTCAACGATTGCATTCTTCTGTTCTGTGGTGAGTGTTCTTAAGTCAATAACCAGTTCTTGGAGTGTGCCATCTAGGAAAATGCTTGCTTCAATCGAATTGTATTCGTTTGGTTTAGCAATGACCTTATGTCCTGCAGTACCTTGAATCTTGAAGACAACATAATTGAAGTCTGTGAATGTACCTTGAACATTGGTTTTCAGGAATGCCCATTCTTTTCCGGATGCTTTATTGTAAGCAATGTCTGCTTCTGTGCCATCATAAGTGATGACATAAACACCTTCGTCACTGGATTCCCATTTGCTGTTGAAATTAAAGATTTCATCAGTGCCATTGTATTCGTTCACATTGGTTGGGATGTTGTTGAATCCGTCATTGATGATGAATCCATCAGCAACCGTCTTACCGAATTTCAGTGAAGTGATTGTGATCGAACCAACAGATTCAGTCTTGCCTGGTGCAGCAATGATGACAACCTTGTTGACTTTCGCAAGGAATGCAGCGGAAGCGTTCAGGTTCCATTGGTACGTACCCTGAATGCCTGTGACATTCAAGCCGATTTCTTTCGCAGGTGTGCCATCGCTGGTTTCAAGTTTCAGTAACATCGTACCGGAACCTTCAACAGTGACCACAAGTTTCTTGAAGACTGACAGGTCTTCAGTGATGATTGGACTGCTCATGTATGCATAGGTATATTCTGCCTTGGCATAGGTGAATGCGAGTCTGCTGGTTGTGTTGGTTGTGATGGTGTAAACACCGTCGCCTCCGTCAGCCCAATTTCCTAAGACGTTGTATTCAGTAATTTCCGGCGTTGGCGTAGGCGTCGGTTCCGGTGTCGGTTCCTGGTCCTTGCAGGCGGAAATGAAGAATATCAACCCAAAGACTAAAACAAATGCAAAAAGTCTTACCGTGTTTCTCATTTGATTCCTCCTATAGATTCAAAACTCTTGAAAAACCCATTTATCGAAACGTTTCGAGTTTTGCATAAAATATAATCCAGATCATATTCTATCCATCTGAAATCGCTTACATACTTATTATAGCAAAGGATTCGTTATGGTGTCAATGTAACTGGCTTGATATTGGTTATTATGCAAAGTTGCTCGTTCGACTGTTCATCGAAACGTTTCAATTTCATTATAATGCAACCGCTTACTTTTTACAATACTTTTGTTTTCTTTTTTGTGATTTGATGTTGATGACCTTTTCAAATGATTGTCGTATAATGATATGTAGGTATGTGGGAGGGTATGTATGCGTCGTGTGCTTAAGTATTTATATAAGGATAAAGTGTTTGTCATCGCGTGTTTGTTTGCGTTGATTTCCATGTTTGTCATCCCGCCATCTGAAGAATATCTCGGATACATCAACTGGAAAGTGCTCATCATCATGTTCACACTGATGCTTGCTGTTGGCGGATTCTATGAAACCCACTTCTTTGACTTTGTTGCAACTAAACTGGTTATCAAGTTCAAGAGCATCCGTTGGATTGCCTTGGTCTTGGTCTTGACAACCTTTTTCTTGGCGATGTTACTGACCAACGATGCCGTTTTATTGACATTGGTGCCCTTCGCGATTTTCATCACGAAGATCACCAAAACAGAAAAACATGCCGTCATGATCATCATCTTGATGACGATTGCTGCCAACATGGGCAGTGCGCTCACCCCAATGGGTGATCCTCAAAACATTTATCTTTATGCGTTTTATCAGATTCCGTTTGGTGAATTCCTTGCAGTGACACTTCCAATTACCATCATGGGATTCTTGCTCGTTTCACTCACATCGATTGTTAAAATACCAAATACAGCATGCAAACTGAACATTATCGCTCCTGAAGTCAATTTCAAACGTCTGTTCCTCTATACGCTGATTTTGATCAATGCACTACTTTCTGTTTTGCGTATTGTCCCTGAATGGTATACGTTTGGGATCACGATGGTTTTGGGTATGATTTATGGCAGACACCTGTTCAAACGTGTGGATTATACGCTTTTACTCACGTTCACGTCGTTTTTCATCTTTACCGGTAATCTTGCACAGATGGACTTCATCAGAGATGCCATTTCAGGTCTTCTAGATTCAAGATTATCTGTCTTTTTCATGGGTTTGTTCACATCACAATTCATCAGCAATGTCCCAGCAGCCGTATTGCTATCGACTTTCACGGACCGGATGTATTGGGCACCTTTACTACAAGGAGTGAACATCGGTGCGATGGGAACAATCATCGGATCCCTTGCAAGTCTGATTACCTTTAAATATGTCATCAGGGAATATCCGAAAGAGATGAAACCTTATCTCATCCAGTATTCGATACTTTCCGTCATCTTCATCGTCATCATCTCACTGGTAACATTATCCATTCCCCATTAAAAAACAATGGCTCGGCTGAAATCTCAGCTCGAGCCATTTTAATTGACATCTTTCTTGAAAAACCGGTTCAATATCTCGATCAGGAGTTCCGAAGCATTCTTTGAATACGCTATTTCTCTGGCCAAGACAGGACGATCTGTAATGATACCGTCAGCATCCAAATCAACGACATCCCTCAGACTCTGTTCCTGATTGACCGTCCAGACATAGATTTTTTTCTGATGACTGTGAATGGCTTCGACGAAATTCGGATTGTTTCTGAATAGCGATTCTGAGAATCCAAACATATCGAGTTCACTCTGTTTGGCCAGTGCATCGATATCGCCATAAAAAGAAGATAACAGGAGTAGTGTCTTGACATCAGGATTTTTTCCTTTGATTCTGATCAGTTGAGCCTGGTTGAAACTTAAGATCGTGCTATCTTGGACCATATTCATGGAAACGACCAAGTCCAGTACAGCATCCTCTAAAGTGGTTGTATCCGCCTTCAGTTCAATGAAGACTTTTGCTCTGCCTTGGATCACGAGTAACGCTTCTTCGAGTGTCGGGATGCTTTCTCCGGCATATTCAGTACTGAACCAAGACCCCGCATCGAGTGTTTTCACTTCTTCTAGGGACATGTTGTTGATCCGTCTTCTTAAGGTATCGTTGGTTGTCCGGAATGTCGTTGCATCATGCATGAGGATGGGAACCATATCTCTGGTTTCTCTGACATCGATCTCAACGATATCGGCACCTTGAAAGATTGCAAGTTCAATTGAGGCAATCGTATTTTCAGGTGCATCCCATGATGCGCCGCGATGAGCAACAATTTCAGCAACATTCAAGATTTCAAGCGCTGTTTTCGGTGATCCTAAGATGGAAATGATGTTGACCAGGTTAATCGCAAATATGACCAGTAATCCAAAGAAAAGAGAACGTTTGATCCACAAATTGGAAATCAGTTTGACAGGTTTGTTGGTGCGGGGTGCAGATGTCAAAATGATGCCTAATTTTTCTCTGGATTCATAATACCATGTGGAAATCAGAGCAAAATTGACCGGTAACAAAATCAAGGTTGACAGAAGCGCGATGAACGAATAGAGTCCATAAAAGATGGTGAGAACGACAGACAAGGTATAGAGTTCACCCTTGGTCAACGATACAAAGAGACCCACCAGGAAAATGAGTAGTGCATAAAAGAGATACAATATTCCGTTTAAGAAGATGTTCAGCAAAAGAAATTCAACAATCAGTCTGAAGCGGTTGCCTTTGAGCATGCGTCTGCTTTCACGGAATGCTTTTTTTGTGGATAGTTTTTCAATGACATAGTGATTGATGGAAAATACAGTCTCCAGGAATAAGACAGAAAGGATGAACACTAGCCCGATAAAGGCGATTTGAAGCCATAAACTCTGATTGACCTGATCGATGATGACTTGTGGTAAATTGATGGTTGAAGCAATCCCTACGATGTGAAAAAGTTCGACCAAGATGAAAAACAGGAAGGCTGGTAAGATGATTCTCAGACGATACTTGACTGTGGTTTCATAAAGTTTTCTACTACCAACAAGGAGTAATGTCTTGAGTGATAACTCCCGTTCATGATATCCGTAATCGAAAATGACCGATAGAAAAATAAGTTCTATGACCATGTATACCGATAAGATGATTAAGACCAGTAATAGGATCATGATGGTCATGGGTCTGGTTGCATAATTGATGAGTGACGTATTGGTAATATACGATAATCCAGAAAGACGAATCGACAGATGAAAGAGCAATCGGACCAGCGGAAAAACAGCCACAAGCCCAAGCGCACGGTAGATGAGTTCAAAGATCAGTAGCGATTTGAAGTTGTATGTGATACTTGATATCACATTCTTGAATGTCTTTTTCATGGATAACCTCACCTATGATTATACAAGAACAAAAAGGTGATCAATCACCCNNCATAAGGCATTGGGATTACCTTTTCGAATCATGTTTAATGCGGCGTTTTGATCTGCATTGATCAAGATGCCATTTTTACTTTTATATAAACCTCTTTTAACTCTTGTTCCTGAGAACTCACCTTTAACCATTTCATCTTGATTGAGATAGGAAGCCTTTGAGGTATAAGCTTCATTGATGACCTTGGTTTCTATTCCAAATTGATTAGCTAGAAATACAAGACGGTCTCTGAGTCTCGCAATGGGTATACTTTTTGTCCACTGGTTATAGGTATCCGATAACCTTTCATCCTTGAAGGTGTCATTATAACCAATCACGATGAGTTTCACGTGTTGTTGAATAGCGTGATCCATGATGAGTTTTGCTGCCTTATGAATTCCATACTCCATTTGATGATGACGCTTATCCATCAGTCTAATCATTTTTTTCGTTAATATGTTTTGATTCGGTCTATTGCTTGCTAATCTAGCAATACTCTTGTGGTAAAACTGGTTCATGCTTTTCAGTCTTTTCCCGTCGACTAATAAGTGTTCATTATTCGTTACTGAACAGAAGGCTAGGTTATTATACCCAAAATCAATGCCCATGGTTTCAGACTTTTGATGTTCTGATGCTTTCTTGGTTTCCACTTCATAAACATAGATCACTTCAATGTATTGGCCATCATATAAGGATTTGATGGTGATTTCTTTGATTGGTTTGGTTTGAATACATTCTGGTGTCCTGATGTCTAGGTATAGTGAATCCATTTCATTTAACGCATTGGTATATTTTCTAACTTGATGACTGCTTTGTTCTAATTCTTTCGATACGTTCTTGACGAAGTTACTTCGAGGTAGTGTGTAGACGTCTACGTTTGGTTTATAGACCATTCGGTCAATCAATGGATAATACGTGTTCCTCTTTAAAAATCTGGGTAGTCTTACCGTTTGCTTGACTTTAGACTTTAATGATCCGAAGAATCCTTTCATTGCTTCATCAACTTTACGAATCACCATTTGGGCTTGAGTGCTATTTAAATATAGATAATGTTCACTGCCTTTCAATAGATGATAGTTTTCATTGTATGTCAGATATTGATTTGTCAAAATGAAATGTTGTCTGACATTATAGAGTGCTTGATTATAAAGACTTCTTGAAGCGCGCATTAAAGATAACAAAAATCGGTGTTGATGGGGGTCTAGATAAAGTCTTGTTTTTAGTGATTTATAAGGCATATATGTCTTCCTCCTTTCCACTTTAATTATACCATAAAGGACCCCGTTAAAATGGATTTTTTATGAATAAATCACGTGTAAAAAAGGTTTGATAACAGGCTTTGTTTAACGGTTGTTTCAGATGTTTTTTGATCAAAATTCGAAGCGATATAGTTCGAATATTGAACAATAAATGATGCACTTTCCTAGTAAATGAAAAATGAAAAAAATAGGCGAGTTTTTCGCCTATTATTCTTTGATTTTGACGTCTGTTGCAGAAAGTTCTGTTGGAGTACCTCTGCCGAAGAGATCCATGTTGACAACCACTTTTTCCTGGTCGTCATCGACGGCAATGACTTCGCCATGAAGACCTGTCCATGTGCCTGCAGTGATATCCACAATCTTGCCAAGCAAGTGCTTGAATGTGGGTTTGCTGATGACACCGATTTTCAGTAAGATCTGATTGATTTCATCGGGTGCAAGTGGGACTGGTTTGGTACCGCCACCTGAAGAACCGAGGAACCCAGTGACTCTGGGTGTGTTTCTGACGACGAACCATGATTCGTCAGTGACCATCATTTCAACGAAGACATACCCTGGAAAGAGTTGCTTCACTTTTTCTTTTTCTTTTCCGTCAGCCTTCTTTTCGATGACCGTTTCTTCCGGGACGATGATCCGAAAAATATAATCGGACATGCCCATACTTTCAACGCGTCGTTGCAAGTCGCTCTTGACGGCATTCTCATAACCTGAATAGGTTTGAATGATGTACCATCTGACCGATTGACTCATAGAATTTCGACCAATAGATTCGTAATCAGGATATTGAATATTAATATGATGCCCGCAAGGAAGAACAAGAAAATCAATGTTCTCACGGAATGATCGACGAATTTAGGAAATGTTGGCCATGTGATCTTCTTCAATTCAGGAATAGCAGGAATGAAGAATGGATAGATAACCAGTGCTAATCCAAATAATGAAATCGCAAAGAGCACCCATGCGAAGATGATGCCATTGTTGCCTTGACCTAGAATCGGGAAATCGGAATTGATCGTGAGTAGCGAATTACCGCTGATGATCATGAGTGCGAGCGCACCGGAGAGTGTCGCAAGTACGCCTAAGAGCAGATTTTCCCATTTGTACTCTGTGGTTAAGACTTCGAGCAATTTGCTCTTTTGTTCAACTTCTTTTTGTTTGATTGCCATGTTGAGTAGCCTCCTATTTGCTTTCCTTATGCAAGGTATGCTTGTTGCATTTCGGACAATGCTTGTTGGTTTCAATTCTTGTTTTTTGTGTTGCTTTGTTCTTGGTTACTGTGTAATTTCTGCTCAAACACTCTGAACAGACCAGTATTACTTTCTCGCGCATTAAAAAACCACCTCGTGTGGTCATTAGCAAGTGTATTTTAACACTTAACCATGACTTAGTCAACTACCACCGACATTATATCATAATTTTATATTTTTCTTTAATTCGGTAGACCGTGTTATAGATTTGTTTCTTGGAATAACCTGTTTCTGTATGAATAGTAGAGACTGTCTTCCTGGATATGAAGTAATCATGATAGACTTTGCTTTCCATATCTGAAGATAATTCGAGGACTAAGGGTTCTTCCTCGATATAGCATGGTGTTTTGACAAAATCCGTATGATCAAAGAGCATGTAATGCGGCAAACTTTGTTTCATGTGATAAAACTGACGCCGCATGATCAATTCAAAATACCGAGTGAAGCTTTTATTGCGTTCCGGATCAAAGGTTTGGATGGCCTTGAAGAGCATCAAGACGCCTTCTTGGTGAAAATCATCGATTTCCTTGGACTCCAAGTGCAAGAGATGAACGTGTTTCCAGATGAATTTATGATACTTCTTAAACATGAACGTCAAGGCCAAATCGTCTGTTTCATGTCGGATGAGATAAATCAGTTCATAATCATTCATCACATAAAGCATGGTTACTGGATCGCGGCATACATCATGAGTGCAGCGGCGACGCTGACATTCAAGCTGTTGATCTTGCCTTTCATCGGAATTTTAACGAGCATATCACAATGGCTTTTCACGAGGGGGCGGATGCCTTCGCCTTCATTGCCCAAGACAATCGCAAGCGATCTGTCGACTGGCATGTCGAGATAGGACGTTGTCGTATTTCCATCGGTGCCAATGACCCAGATATCTTTCTTTTTCAAAGACAGAATGGTTTGGCTGATGTTCGTGACCAGGCAAACGGGGACATGTTCAATCGCGCCTGATGATACCTTGGCGACGGTTGCATTCAATGGTACTTGACCATTTTTGGACATAATGATCGCGTCCAGTCCGGTTGCTTCAGCAGTACGCATAATCGCGCCTAAATTGTGGGGATCCTCGATGCCATCCAAAATCAGAAAGCGCTGAATTTTCATCGTATCGATGATGTCATCAAGATTCTGATATTCATAGCCAAGAACATCTGCCACGACGCCTTGATGCACTGCGTTGTCGGTCATCCGGTTCAATTCGCCTTTGGGCACACGTTGAAAAGGAATCGCCTTGTCTTTGAGAAAATTCTGGAAATGTGTGTCTTGAAACTTGTCATCCAGATAGAGCTTAAAGATTGTGCGTTTGGCAAACACAGCCTCTCTGATGACATTTTTACCGTAAACAATCATGATTTATCCCTCCGGGACCATTATAGTGGAATAGACGTTTGAAATCGAAAAAAACTTGATAAAGACTTGGAATAGAAAGGGCGCTCGCGCGCCCGTTTCCATTTTATTGCATGTCGGCAAGCTTGTTCAAGATGGAACTGATGAATGCCTTGGTCCATCCATAGAGGTTGGATAAGATATAAATCATGGGGAATGTTGCCTGAATCAGGACAACCAACAATAGTATTTGTGAGACTGAAAGTGGGTTATGCAAATTCACATCCTGGCTGAAGAATGGTGCGAAATCGAAGAAGTGCGGAACGAAAAGCACTGCGAAGACAAAGAGAATGACCATCAGGAAGAATAGCGTTCTTCTCATCTTGTTGAATGGGGTCGAAACTCTGTAGAGCACGGTCATCGCGACTGCGGTTGCAGAAATCACAACGAGCGTTGAGACTTCAACCTGTGTCATGTTGAGTGCTCCTTCAAGTGCGAAGATGATGAGTGAGTTGATCATGACAACGAGCGCTCCAGGAATGGCTGCTTTCAAGATATTGCCAAGGAACTTACCCTTCACCAGTTTATTATTGGCTTCAAGCGCTAGGAAAAACGAGGGGATGCCTGTGACCAAATAGTCAATAAGCACAAGTTGATTGGTCTGAATTGGATAGACACCTTGACGTGCAATCGCCACCAGAGCCAGCAAGAATGAGAAAATCGTTTTGGTCAGGAATAACGTTGAAACGCGTTGAACGTTGTTGATGACGCGTCTGCCTTCAGAGACGACTTTAGGCATGGATGAGAAATTGGAATCGAGAAGCACAAGATGTGATACGTTTCTCGCTGCTTCAGAGCCTGAAGCCATCGCAATCGACGTGTCCGCTTCTTTTAATGCCAGGATGTCATTGACACCGTCACCGGTCATTGCGACTGTTCTGCCGTTATTCTTCAGTGATTCGATCAAGACTTTCTTCTGTTGGGGGGATACACGTCCGAACACGGTAAACCGTGAAGCTGCGCGTACGACATCCTTATCCGGCATACCTTCTAAGGATACATACTTATCGGCATTGGCAATCCCTGCACGTTGTGAGATTCTCGCAACAGTTGCTGGATTGTCACCGGAGATGACTTTGACATCGACATTGTGTGATTTGAAATATTCGATCGTTTCGATTGCATCCGGTCTGATGGTATCTTCAATCATCACGAGTGCAAGCGGTGCAATCTTACCACCAATCGTGGTTTCATTGATATCGCCATCCGAATAGGCAACAACAAGCACACGGTAACCTTCAGAGGCTTGCTTGTCAACTTCTTTGGCAATCTGGTTAAAGTTTTCTTTGACGACAAATTCAGGTGCGCCTAAGATGAAGGTGCCATAGCGGTCAAATTGGACTGCGGAAAATTTACGCGATGATGAAAACGGAATGAGTGCCTTATGTCTGATCCGTTTACCGGTTCCAAAACGTTCTGCCAAAGCATCAGACGTCAGGTTTTGATCGTTTTGAGCATTGATCATCGCTGAAATGATATTTTTCAGAGTCAATCCTGTATCATTTTTATATTCGATGATGCTTTTCACGGTCATGGTACCATCGGTAATCGTTCCTGTCTTATCCAGACATAGGGTATCTACTCTGGCTAACATTTCGATACAGTAGAGCTCCTGAACGAGTGTATTGTTTTGTGCAAGTCGGATGACACCTACAGCAAGTGCCATCGATGTGAGTAAGAAGAGTCCAGAAGGAATCATCCCGATCATCGCACCCGTTGTACTTTTCACGATTTGTGCATACTCAGGAGAGACAAGCTTTTCTGCAAGCGTCATGCCTGGAATCCACGCGGTATTGATCCACATCAGATAAAACAGTACACCTGAAAGTGGTAAGATGATGGCTCCGACAGTACGGATGATGATCTTCAGTGATCCAAGCAAGTCTGATTCTGGTTTCTTGTATTTTTTAGCCTGATTGGTCAGTTTTTGAATGTAGATATCTTTGCCAATCGCGGTGACTTGGGCATGGCATGATCCTGATACAACAAAACTTCCTGAGTAGAGGGTATCTCCCTTTTTCTTGATGATGGCATCGGATTCGCCAGTCAAAAGCGATTCATTGACTTCAATGGATCCTTGTCTGACGACAGAATCTGCGGGAATCTGCTTGCCTGAGGAGAGGAATAAAATATCATCAATCACGACATCTTGAATGGCAATTTCAAATTCGCTTGCATCTCTGATGACAATCGCGGTTGGTGCAGAAAGGAGCGACAGTTTATCAATCATCTTCTTCGCACGGATTTCTTGAATGATCCCAATCGTTATGTTGGCAGTGATGACACCCATGAAGAAGAGATGGCTAATCCCTGCATTCACAGTCAATAGCCAGATGGCAATGGCGAAGTTCAGGAAATTAAAGAATGTAAAGATGTTCGTCGCGATGATGGTTGATAGTGACTTTGTACTACCAGAATCTGATAGATTGTACAAACCAGCCATTTGTCTTAATTCGACATCGTCAGTTGTCAATCCGAGTGCAACTTCCGGATTATATCGTTCAACGACGATATCATCTTTGGATTTGACACGTTCTTTGACGTTGAAGGTCTCTTTTGGTTCGTCATCCAAGGGTACATGAAGACCAAGCGGATCACCTTTCATGGTGATCATTTCATCTTTGATGATTGTTTTCGGACCTCTTGTTTTTTTAACTTTGACTGGTTCAGCACCCTGATCATCGAGCAGCGCCTTCAAGTCGTCCTGATTCAGTTTTTTATCCACTGTTTTTTCCATGAAGTGCTCCTTCCTCGATGAATGTGATGGCTAAACCGATGATTGAATCTGCTCTTTGGATATCTTCAAGATAAAGAGCACCAATCAACGCTTCAAAGCCTGTTGCATAATGGTATGCTTTCGCATCGATGTTTTTTCTGCCGGGACCGCTTGAATTTCTACCCCGTTTGAATGTTTCTATTTCTGACACTGTCAACAGCTCTTTTTCCATCAGATATTCGATGATTTTCGCTTGTGCAGTACCTGATGTGTATTTGATCGCCTGTTTGTGGAGATCGTTGACATTGGTCAATTTCAATTCGATCAGATGTTTTCGAATCGATAATTCGTAATATGCGTCTCCAAGATAGGCGAGTGTCAGTCCGTTCAAGATCTACATCCACCCTTTTTGGAACAGTTGGTCTCTGAGTCTGTCCGCACGTTCGAAATCCTTATTCGTTCTCGCTTCTTCCCACAACTTGTAGGTCACGAGCGTTTCATCGGAAAGTTCATAGAGCGGCATGATGCCCAAGACATCCAAGATTACCTTGGTCGTCTGATAGATCACTGAAAGTCTTTGAGTATCTTTTTCCTTGTTCATCTGTTTCAAGAGATCATAAATCTGTGTGATGACATTTGGCGTATTGACATCATCGTTCATCAGCTGTCTGAAGAGATCCAGTTGAACATGATCAGTCTCAAGCGTATGTGCTTTCGCCAATGAGATGGACAAGAAAGCTTTCTTCAAGCTTCTCTTGATTTTATCGTATTCTTTCGCATATTGATCCATCAATTCATCCGAATAATTGATGGGTTGTCTGTAGTGATGGCCAATCATCATGAAACGGAAGGCCAAAGGATCGAATTCCTGGATAATTTCCTTGACCAAAACGAAATTGTTGAGTGATTTGCTCATCTTGACTTCATTGATGTCAAGTCTTGCCACATGCATCCAAAGTCTTGCCAGAGGATGATGGTCATGAACAATCGCCTGAGCGCGTTCGTTTTCGTGATGAGGGAACTTCAAATCGGTACCGCCACCATGAATATCGATTTCTGATCCAAAGATTTCATGGTTCATCACAGCGCATTCGGTATGCCAGCCTGGTCTGCCTTTGCCCCAAGGTGAGTCATAGGCCAAACCGTCAGAGGTGAGTTTCCAGACTGAAAAATCTCTTGGGTCTTCTTTGTCGTCATCTAAGACAATTCGGACACCCTTGTTCAATTCTTCAATGTTTTGTTTGGATAAAATGCCATAATCGGATACTTTTCCGACTCTAAAATATACGCCACCCGATCTCACATAAGCAAAACCCATATCAATGAGTTCTTTCGTATAGTCGATCATGTGGCTCACATAATCGGTCGCCTTAGGCATATGATCAGGTAAAAAACTGCCCAGCGCATGGGTCATATCGATGAACCGCTTTGTATACATTGCAGTGATTTCGGTTTCCTTGATTTTCAATTCTTTGGCTTTATCGATGATCCTGTCATCGACATCGGTGATGTTTGACACATAGACGACATCATAGCCGATGAACCGCAAATAACGCTTGAGGACATCAAAAAAGATGACCGGTCTGGCATTGCCCAAATGGATATCGCCATAGACGGTAGGTCCGCAGACATACATGGAAACCTTCTTGGGTTGAATGGATTGAAATGGTTCGATACTCTGCGAAAGCGTGTTGTAAAGTTTCAACATGTTGATGACCTCCTCTTTGTTTTATTATAAACAAATAATGACAAAATAACAACTCAAGAAACCTAAATGCGCACTTTTTAAGGGATTGGCTTTATGAAAGGTTTACCCGTTCATCTGTTCATCACCATGGTTGTCATCTAGATGCTTCTCAGTTGGTTCAAGATCTCTACCATTGCCCATGTGTCTTGTTTACAATATTCTTTAAGCTCATGATACTTGATCTTGAAAGTTTCTTTATCCATCACCGGAAAACGTGCATAAGTGACCAGTGCATCGGTGCCATTTGCAATCCCCATCCCTTGATAATCGAGGTTAGAAAACAAAGGTAACACTTTCTTGATTGAAAACGAACCATTCAATTTGTTATGGTAGAAATTGATGGTCTTACTTTCTTCTTCTGTAAATCCAAGGGGTGTAAATAGTTTCTGATTGCCTTTCAACAGATGCATCAGATCGAAGAGTCTATCAACAATATCCAAAAGTCTTTCTCTGTGTTCCGGATAAATGTCAGCCATCTCTTTCAGTCTCGTCTGCTCAAAGGACTGATTGTAAACGAGCACGGTTCCACCGTCTTTTTGGATGATGGATAGCATATTTTCGATCAAGTCTTTTCTTTTGTCTTGGTGAGTCGTTGAGATATAACTGTAATTGTCTTTGTCCTTATCGCAGACACCTGGAGCATGTTCGATATGAATCGAATACTGAAACAGGGACTGTGCATACGGCTTTTCGCCTTTGAATCTTGGAATCGGACATGGAAATGTCTCAAAATCAAGATGATAGATCGGATAATTCAAGGTTTCAATCCCTTTTCTGATTTTCATCGGATGATAGTAGGGAATATCGGTTTCCATGACGTCGCGCTGAATCTTGTTGTTACCTCTTTCAATCCAATTTGATGGGATATCCAGAGCGCTCACGATGCCTTCGTTGATCAGTTCAAACCGGTCATGCTTGACGCCTTGTTCATCTTTGAATCCGAAATTGGATCCCATGTAGGTGAAAATGTTGTTGTACGCGGGCAGATGCTTGAAACAGATCGGATAAAACTTGCACTGTCTGGAATCTTTTCTCTGGCAATGAGACCCAAGTGCCACCGGGTTTGCATTCATGACATTGAGTCTTTGAACCACCACATCGATATCTTGTTTCAACGTCTCTGTCATCTCTTTTGTCAGTGAAGTGACATCGATCAGCTTAACGATATCATCACCATAGATCGGTTCACCAATATCATTGGTTAATCCTTGATGGATGTATTCGCTATTCAAGACGACCAGATAATACTTGATCTTTTGTTTTGTCTTGATGGCGTTTTCCAAAACAAAACGCTGATACGATATGTCATAGACATACCGACCTTCCTTGGTCAGTCTGTCTTTGAGTCTTGAGATCTTTTGTTGATATTTGTCATTGATATCGCCATTCACATCGGCTTGCAACATCAAGATGCCTTCCGGAGAATCGATGAATACACCCACTTTATCTTTGTCGCTGTTGGTGTAGGTCATGTCAATGAATTTTTTGGATGTGGTCGCCTTGACTTCGAAGATACGGATGGTGTCACGATCTTCCTGGTAACCATCTAGGAAACAATAAAGTCTGAATCCTTCATATTCGAATTCGAATCTTTTTTGCTCAAATGTGTTCAAGGCATAGATGACATCGCCACCGAAACGTCTTTTGATTTCTTTACCGGCGAGCATTTCAATTTGATTGTAGTATGGCATCATGGTTTCCATCTGCTCATCTTTTTTGATGAGCAAATCTTCACCATCTTCATCCACCATGTCATCGAGTAAAAAAGAAACCTTTTCTCTGTTTTCTTCTCCCATCAGATCTTCAAGTTCCGGATCATCAGAAAAAGAAACAACGGCTTTGTCTTTTTCTTTATAGATTTCATCTAAGGCGGCATAACGGTTACAGCGAATCAGATTGATAAATCTGGTTTTTGATATTTTCATCATTTCACCCCATACACATTATAGCACCGTTTACGGTTAAAAAAACGATACCCTGTAGAGGATATCGTTGTCTGTTTTATCCAATCAAACCTTGATAAGCATCTTTGATCCAGTCACTGGTGAAGAAATCTGTCAGGTTTGGCAGTACCGTTGAAGGGTCTGTTGCGGTTGCTGAAAGATCGTTGATCAGAAGATGTGGTGTGCCATAAATACCGACATTCTGGACGACCGCGGAAGCGGATTGACCGAAGGTCTGTGATGCTCTGAGTGTCACATCGTCCGAGACGTTGATGGTGGTCGTTCCTGCAAGTTTAACAGTTGCCTGAATGGTCTTGTTGGAGTTATAGAAACCCATCAAGCCTCCGACATAGAACACCTTGGAAACGGATGCTTCGTTTGCGTTTGCTGCGTGATCGACATCGATCGTACCCGCAAAAATCGCATTGAAGATATTATTCGAAGAAATACCAATCAGACCGCCGACATACACTGAGTAGTTAGCGCCAGTCGTATCGGCAGTCGTGCCAAAATCGACAGCAACTTTGATATCTCCGGTTGAAACAATGTTTTCAACGGAACGTGACTTGTTGATCGCACGATTTTGACCAATGATGCCACCTAAGTTGATCTGAACTTCTCTGTTTTTGAGTGCATTGCCGTTAAAGTTGAGTGTGACATCGGCATCTGACTGAATGTTTCTCAAGATACCGTCTTCACCAATCAGTCCGACAACACCGCCCATTCTGACTTTCGCATAACCCTTGGCTTCCAGTGTGACCGATACGTTTTCCAACGTGACATTGGTCATAGAACCTCTGAGTTCGCCAACAGCGCCTCCGACATAGATCAGTGAGGTCGTTGAAGAGAAAGTGGTTGAGTAATGGATGGTTGAATTTTTGACGGTGACATTTTCAATGACACCTGTCGTAGATGAGACATAACCTGCAATGATGCCCACTCTGGATAATGTCGCAATCGACAGTGGTGTTGCTTCAGTGCCGATGGTGACATTTTCAATCACGACATCTTCAATTCTACCCGATGATACATAACCGAAGACGCCAGTCTGTGTGACCAACGTGGTAAAGTTGATGTTCTTCAAACTGAATCCTTGTCCATCGAAGGTGCCTGTGAAAATATAGGACGCATTGAATGGCGCAACGAAGTCAACACCCGTGAAGTCAATATCGTTTTTCAAGACATAGTTCCCAATTTTGTTGTTTCTCATGTTGAAGAATTGTTCAGGTGTGGATACTTCAACGATTTCAGCAGATGCCAGGTCAAATGTCTTCGTTCCGATCAGTACAGATTCTCTGTCAATCGTTGCATAGACTTTGATGGTATAGGTCATATCGTTTTTCAAATCTCTATAGGTAATGCCTGTGAGCGCAGTCAAATCAGTATAACTGTTGTTGGCAATCGATTTGTTGTCCTTATCGAACAATGAAACCGTAATCGCTCCTGAAATTTCTTCATCGGGGTCTTCGATTTTGACTGTAAACACAATACTGGTCAAATCGATTTCGACATCAATGAATTCCGCTGTTACTGCATATTGTTCGCCGCACGCTGTTAGTACCAACAGAAATGCGATTCCTACGATCATACTCATCAAACGTTTCATGCTTCACCTCTAAGTTTTTTCATGGTCTGGTCAAGTCGTTTCAATACAATGTCTCTGCCCAACAGTGCCAGTGAAATCGGCAGAGAGGGTCCGTGCATATCTCCGGTCGTTGCGATTCTAAGACTCATGAAGAGCGGTTTGCCCTTCGTGGCTGTGTCGAGCCCGGTTTGTTTGATCAAGGGTTCAATCGCTTCTGATGAAAAATCAGATTGAACCAAGTGATTTCTGAATGTCTGTAAAATATTCAAACTGTTATTTTCCACCAAAAACTGGAATGCTTCCGGTTCCAGATGAAACTCATCGTGGAAGAATGCATGATACAATTTGACAATCTCACCGATGTGCGTCATTCTATCCTGTAGAATGCCTACGAGCAGTTTGAGCCATGACTCTGATGGAATCACAATGCCTGCTTTTTCCAAGTAAGGCTTGCATTTTTCCGAGAGGTCATCGAGGGTCATCATCTTGATATACTTCGAGTTAATGAATGCGAGTTTGTCTTTGTCAAACATCGCGGGTGCTTTGTTCAGACGTGCTGGATCAAAGCGTTCGATGATTTGGTCTTTGGTCATGATTTCCTGATTATCGGCTGGAGACCAACCCAATAATGAGATGAAATTGAACAATGCTTCCGGCAAATATCCCATGTCTTTGTATTCAGCGATGAACTGGATGACATTCTTGTCTCGCTTGGACAGTTTTTTCTTCTGTTCGTTGACGATGATGGTCATGTGTCCGAATTGTGGTGTTTCCCAACCGAGTGCCTTGTAGAGTAAAATCTGTTTCGGGGTATTGGTGATGTGTTCTTCTCCGCGAAGCACATGGGTAATCTTCATCAGATGATCATCGATGACGACGGCGAAATTATAGGTTGGAATACCATTGTCTTTGATCATGACCCAGTCTTCAACATCTTTTGAGTTGAACTTGAGTTCTCCTCGAACGATGTCTTTGAATGAAAGATCAATATCTTCAGGTACCTTGAATCGAACTGCGTATTTCGTCGAGTTTTCCCGATATTCTTTGTACGCATGACCTTGTTCAAGCAAGATATCGGCATAGTGCTTGTAGATCTCCAAACGTTCCAACTGACGGTAAGGTCCGTAGGGTCCTCCCTTGTCAGGAGACTCATTCCATTCAAGACCGAGCCAAGAAAGATTGGATAGTTGTGACTGTTCTCCACCTAAAACATTTCTGGCCACATCAGTATCTTCGATACGTACAATAAAATCGCCGCCAAAATGACGAGCGAAGAGATAGTTGAATAGTGCGCTTCTTGCATTGCCGATGTGTAGTTGTCCCGTCGGCGAGGGTGCGTATCTGACACGAATTTGACTCATAGTGATCCCATCCTTACATGCAAAATCATTATACGATAAAAATAAAGTTTCTACAACTATTATATGAATTTATTCATATTTGAAAGAACCTTGATATCCGATGGATGTGAGATGCTCGTTGGCTTGTTTTCTGTTCTTGAACACAATCATCTTGCTGGCATATTGTTTCTGGTATTGTTTCAACAGTTCTTTGGTTTTCCGAGTTCTACCTTCAAATAGAATCCACCAAATGAATGAGAAATTCAGTCGTTCCTTGCACCCATCAGCAATCGAATCACGGTTTTGATTGTGGTGTTTGATACGTCTGACAATCGCTCCATAGAGGCATTTAAAGCGGTTAAAATCAAAGAGATAGATCTGATCGGCAACTTCAAAGCGTTCCGTTGCCATTTTGCGATACAAACCATCGATGATCCAATCATCTTTCTTCATGAAATCACGAATTTCAGACTCGACAACCGCTTTGTCTCTTTCCATCCAATTGGGTCCGAAAAAGATGCGATCGATGTGCAAGATGGGTAATTGGTGGATGGAAGCGAGTCGTTTGGCAAATGTTGACTTCCCCGAACTGGAATAGCCGATGACCATGATTTTCATAAGTTTTCCTCCTCAGTTCTCAAGACGTCCTTGAATGACTTGAATTTCTTGCCNNTCGCTGTGCTTGACAAAAAGCATTGCAACAAGGGATAAGACGACAAATAATGTCGCATAGGGAAATAAAACCAGTCTTCCGTAGACCAACGTATCCATCAGATATCCTGACAAGATCGGTGTGATGATTTGTGCGGTCATCGATGCAGAATAATAATAACCTGTATAACGACCGACATCGGCTCCTTTGGACAATTCGACAACCATGACATATAGATTGACTGAGATCATGGTCCAACCCAGTCCTGCAAGTGCAATCATGCCTGCTGTGAGCCATGCTTGGTTTTCTTTTAAGAAGACAACGCTGGCCAGTGCAGAGGCTAAGAGGACCATACCCAACAGCACTGTTCTTTTTCGTCCTAGCCACATGGATAGAATCCCTACAGGCAAAATGACAGCAATAACCACCACCTGAGCAATGATGAACTGATAATCAAAGAAATTCAAGTTCAATACCTTGGGCAAATAATCCGCAAGCTTGCTCATGACTGCATTATAACCGGTAAATAACAAGAACACCGATAACAATAACACATAAAGTGATAATCTTCTCTCAAACGTGGGGAGCACACCATTGTTCATCGTTTGTTGAATCTCGCCCGGTATCATGCCATAACTGACTTCTAGTTGTTTTCTTTCTTCGACCATCTTAGGTTCTCTGACTTTCCACAAAAATAACCCAAGTGTGAGAAGCATGATGATCCCGATAA
>DITG01000083.1 GCA_002422045.1 Acholeplasmataceae bacterium UBA6190 | reverse complement strand
TAAGAAAGAAATTAGAAGAAATGACCGTGTCGCCAATTTGGCGTTGGTGGCTACACATGAAGCCTATACTCAATCCAAATTGGAAGGTCAAATTGGCAATCCCTTTAAGTTTGGAACCTTTATCGGTTCAGGCATCGGTGGATTGACCACGATTTTTGAAGAAGTGAAAACCAGTGTGACCCGAGGACAGGACCGGATCTCTCCTTTCTTCATTCCCAATTCCATCATCAATTTGATTGGTGCCAAAATCGGGATCAAATATGGTGCTAAAGGTGCCAATATGCCTCAAGTCACAGCATGTTCGGCAGCAACCAACTCCATTGGAGAGGCTTACAGAAACATTTTGCATGGCTATATCGATGTTGCAATCACCGGGGGTGCTGAAGCACCCGTGAATGAAATCGGTGTGGGCGGATTTGCAAGTTTGAGAGCCCTCAATTTCTCCAATGATCCAGAAGTCGCATCTGTTCCCTTTGATAAAAGAAGAGCAGGTTTTGTCATCGCAGAAGGTGCTGGTATTCTCATTCTTGAAGAGTATGAGCATGCCATAAAACGTGGTGCACCCATCATCGCAGAAATGGTCGGATACGGCACGACATCCGATGCTTTCCACATGACTGCACCAGACGATGAAGCAACCGGTATTGAAGCATGCCTGAAGATGGCAATAGAAGATGCCAAGATCAAGCCTTCTGATATCGGATACATCAATGCACATGGAACATCAACTTTGCTCAATGACAAACTGGAAACCTTAGGCATTAAAAAAGCGTTTGGAGAAGCAGCAAAAGACATCAACATCAGTTCGACCAAATCGATGACTGGCCATGCACTCGGTGCGGCTGGCGCGATTGAGACGATTGCTGTCATCAAAGCACTTCAAACCGGATGGATTCCACCGACGATCCATTTACTCGAACAAGATCCTGAATGTGATTTGAACTATACACCGAATCATGCTGTCAAGCGCGACATTCAGTACGCCATGAACATCAATATCGGATTTGGCGGACAAAACGCAGCCATCATTTTCAAGAAGGTATAATATGAGACTATCACTCGAAGATATCAAAAAAATCATTCCTCATCGCCATCCTTTTCTATTCCTTGACGAAGTCATCGAACTTGAAAGTCTGAAAAAAGCGATTGGAATCAAACATGTCAAGGCTGATGATTATTTCTTTGAAGGTCATTTTCCTGGAAAACCGGTCATGCCAGGTGTCTTGATCATTGAATCACTGGCACAGGTTGGCGCAGTCATTTTGTTATCGCATGAAGACTATTTGGGAAAAATCGCTTATTTTACAGGCATCAACAATGTGAAATTCAGAAGAAGTGTTTTTCCTGGGGATACGCTGGAACTGCATTGCGAACTGCATAAGATTCGCCGTGGTTTTGGCTTTGGTACGGCAAAAGCTTATGTGAGCGGAGAACTTGCATGCGAAGCTGACTTATCCTTTGCTGTCAGTTCTGTATGATTTCATTCACGCTGCTCGAATTCGACAGCATCCATTCCACATCGGATTTGCTCAAGGAAAATCATTCCTATTTTCCGCATATGACATTCATCAGAGCGAATCATCAAACCAAAGGTAGAGGTCAGTTTGATCGGATCTGGTTATCCAATCATGGTGAAAATCTGCTCTTTTCAGTGCTCATCAAAGACATACCGATTCATCAGTCCTATGAGTTGAAGCTTTGGATTTTAGAATCACTGGTGATTTTTTTGAAACAATTTGGCATCGACGTCTATTTCAAAGAACCTAACGATCTTTATGTCGATGACCAGAAAATCTGTGGTATCCTGATTGAGACGCAATCATCGTCTTCAGTCTTTGAATATGCAGTCATCGGGATTGGTATCAACATCAACCAGAAATATTTCCCAGGTCTCAATGCGACATCCATCTCAAAAATCAAGGGACAGGATTATGTTCTCAAAGATTCATTCCAAGATCTGGTCAAAATCATGGTCAAGGAATATCAGCGGTACATCGGATGACCATCAGACGCATGACTGCCATCTCGTTATGCGCAGCAATCTTAACGGTGAGTGTCGTACTCTTCCCATCGATTCCTTTGTCACAGCTCAATATAAGTCTCACACTTCAAACCATGTTTGTGATCCTGATCGGATTTTTGCTGAAGCCCCAAGACGCCTTTCTATCGATCTTGATTTATGTGCTTTTAGGTGTGATTGGACTTCCCGTTTTCAGTCAAGGCAGAAGTGGACTGTCAGCATTGTTCGGACCTTCCGGTGGCTTTATTATGCTCTTTCCGGTCGTAGGACTCTTGATTTCTTTGTTGAAGTCTAAGACCAATCATTTCATCCATGATCTCATCATCGGTTGCTTGATTTCCATTGTATTTCTCTATGGATTTGGAACGCTGTGGTTATCGTTTTCTCTTGCCATACCTTATCTTTCAGCACTTTCTGGTATGCTTATCTTTATTCCTTTTGATGTGATCAAACTGATTCTGGCTTATTCAATCTATCAAAGATTACCCAAATCTCTAATTCATTCTTGGTGAGGTGTTTATGATGCATTCCAAATTGTCTTCGATGTTTATCTTGTTTGCAATCTATTTGTTTGCCACATTTGTGGGTATCATCGTATTCAGAACGTTTTCTGATTGGCAGCTCATCACAAGAGTCCTTCTCGCTGATGTGATAGCCACCTTGGTCATTTATTTGTTCTCGCTCATCTTGGATAATGCAAGTCTTTATGATCCCTACTGGAGTGTTCAACCCCCTGTGATTTTGATCTTGGTGTTCTTTCATTTGGAGATTGTCATGACATTACCGATTTTCATGATGCTTGTTGCTGTGATGGTATGGGCAGTGAGACTGACCATGAATTGGGCACTTGGTTTCGAGGGATTTCATGAACAAGACTGGCGTTACACGATGTTGAAAGAAAAGGCACCCAAGATATATCCGATCACGAATTTATTCGGTATCCAGATGATGCCGACAGTGCTCGTCTTTGCACAACTCTATGGCGCTATCGTATTCATGCAAAGTAACCCAACCCTACATGTCTTGGTTTTCATCGGGATGATCCTGATGATCATTGCGGCAGCCATTCAGTATATTGCCGACAAACAGATGAAGAAGTTCAGAAAAGAACATCAGGGACAAAAATCCTGCATCGATCAAGGTTTATGGAGTGTGAGCAGACATCCGAATTATTTTGGAGAAATCATGGTATGGTGGGGACTTTATGTCATGTACTTGTCAACTGCACAAAAACTCGATGCGATCATCATTGCTCCTATCCTCATGACGCTTTTGTTCTTATTCATTAGTATTCCGATGATGGAGACGAAGATTTTATTGACACGTCCCGAATATAAGACTTATCAGGAACAAGTTTCTGTACTGATACCTTGGTTTAGAAAGACAAAAGATCAAGAGACTTCAGCCGAATTCTCTTGACAATCATGGGTGAATCGCGTATCATTGACATGGGAATGAACGTCTCCCATAGCCTACGCTAGAACCGCACAAAAGCTGATGACTTCTGCAACGTTTTTGATGTTGTTGAAGTTTTTTATTTAGGAGGATCTTATGCTACTCAGCTTATCCATCATCATCTTGTCAAGTTTATTGGTCGCATCAATTTTTTCCAAACTGAAACTGCCGAGAATCATCGGCATCTTACTCACGGGTATCATCATCGGACCTTTCGTGCTCAATCTCATCGATCCAGAACTTTTGGTGCTTTCTTCAGATTTGCGGCAGATCGCACTCATCGTGATTTTAGTCAGAGCAGGACTATCACTGGATTTAGGTGATCTGAAAAAAGTCGGAAAACCTGCAATCTTGCTTTCTTTCATCCCGGCTACTTTTGAGATGATTGCCATCACGATACTTGCTCCACTGCTTTTTAACATTACCTATCTTGAAGCTGCCATCATGGGCAGCATCGTCGCAGCAGTATCGCCAGCAGTCGTCGTTCCACGCATGATTGAACTGATGAAAAGACACAGAGGTACAAAACATCAAGTTCCACAACTCATCTTGGCCGGTGCATCGCTTGATGATATTTATGTGATAGTCTTGTTCATGAGTTTCTTACAAGCTGAACAAAGCGGTGTCTTTTCATGGACACAACTCTTACTCATTCCAGTATCCATCATCTTGGGTGCAGCACTTGGTTATTGTTCTGGCAGACTATTTGTTGTACTCTTCAAGAAATTTCATATCAGAGATACCATCAAAGTGCTCGTTCTGTTTTCATTTGCATTCTTGTTCGTTTCACTGGAACAATCGATTAAAGATATCCTACCAATCAGTGGTCTGATTGCTGTACTTGCGATGGGTATTGCTGTTTTGCAACACTATGCAATCCTTGCCAAACGACTTGTTGGCAAATTCGAAAAAATTTGGGTCGTCGCTGAAATCATGCTGTTCGTGTTGGTCGGTGCAGCACTCAATCCGACATTTGCCTTAGGTGCTGGCATGATGGCTGTTGTTTTGATTGGACTCGCCTTGATTTTCAGAATCATCGGCGTCTGGATTGCACTTTGGCCATCCAAACTGACAAAGAGTGAAAAACTCTATGTGAGCTTTGCTTATTTGCCGAAAGCAACCGTTCAAGCAGCCATTGGTGCTATTCCTTTGTCTTTAGGCGTTCCTGGCGGAGAACTGATTTTAGCAGTCGCTGTGGTTTCCATCCTCATCACAGCACCTGATGGTGCCATTTTGATGGATAAGACCGCAGATCGATTGCTGAACGAACCTCAATGAACCTCAATCACTACCCATTTATGAAATTATAGAGTAAAATAGATATAGATTTGTCCTGTTTTTCAACCACAATAGGGTAAACAGTGATAAAATAACAAAGGTGCTATCTTTTATCGATTTCTAGAAAGCGCTATGAGGAGAATGATTTATGAAACGCAATAAATTCATCGTCATCGGTTCCGGTAGACTCGGCGCAAACATTGCGACATCGATGTCGGAACGTGGCGAAGACGTGATCATCATCGACGCAACTGAAGATTCTTTTCGAAAACTCAAAGATTCTTTTTCAGGCTATCAGGTCGTCGGAGATGCAACAGACTTGACGCTTCTGGAAAGTTCTTACATTAAGTATGCGAAAACTGTCGTCATCACAACCGATAGCGATAACGTCAATATTTACCTGTCACATATCTGTTACTATATCTACAATGTGCCCAAAATTTTTGTTAGACTTGCGGATACCGATAAGGGACGTCTTTTGGAAGGCACCTATATCAAAGCCATTTATCCGTTCACGTTGTCTTTCAATGAGTTCCGCACCTTAAATGAAGAGGAGGAACAATCATGAAAATCGTCATTGCAGGCGGTAAACATGAAGCTGACTTCATCGTGAAGATGCTCAAAGAAGAACATCATCATCTGATTGTCATCAACCAAGACCGCGAATTTGCTGATTATATCAGTTCTAATAACGATATACCCGTTTTCCCAGGAGATCCGACGAAGGCATACTGTCTATCAGATGCTGAAGCAGATCATGCGGATGTTTTACTTGCGTTATCCGATAATGATACCGATAATTACATTACGTGCATCACTGCAAAAAGACTCTTCAAGATCAAAAAAACAGTTTCCAAAGTCAGAAACCCGAAAAATGTCGAATTGTTCAAGCGATTAGGCATTGATTCTGTCATCTCATCAACGTACTTGATGGGACAAACCATCTTGAATGAATCATCTGTAGAAAACATCATCAAGACACTCTCCATCGAAGATGAAAAAATCATCATGATTGAAATCGCAGTCGAGCAAGACTTCCAACTCGTCAATAAGAAAATCATGGATATTCATTTCCCAAAAAACATCAACATCAGCTGTATTTTTAGAGATCCTCATGTCATCATTCCTAACGGTAGTACCATCATCAAGCCAGAAGACAAATTGATCATTGTCACAACACCATCCGAACAAGATGAAATCATAGACTATATCCAAAGAAAGAAATAAACCATGAAAAAACAGATATTGTCTGGATATCCGCTCATCATCAACTATCTTGGCATTTTTGGAATGCTGATTGGCGGTATCATTTTATTCCCGCTCATCGTCATACCGTTCTATCCAGAAGAGATCAATCAAGCTCTTTATTTTGTCATACCAGGATCGAGCATGGTCATCATCGGAGGTCTAGTCACAGCGCTATTTCGCAAACAGGAAAAAGCAAGACTTGAAAAATACCATGATGCTGTTTTGGTTGTCGGTATTTGGATCATTGCAATCTTTGCTTCGGCATTGCCATTCATTTTAACCGGCCAGTACAATCTGACTCAGGCTGTGTTTGAAACATCGTCTGGGTATTCGACAACCGGTTTGACTGTGGTCGATGTGACGTCTACACCGCATATCTTTCTCTTTTTTAGAAGTTTATTGCAATTTGTTGGTGGTGCTGGACTCGTCTTAGTGCTCACAGCCGCCATATCCGACAAATTCGGTATGAGAATCTACAGTGCTGAAGGTCATAATGACCGTCTGGTTCCCAATCTGATCAAATCCGGTCGTGTGTTCATCGCCATCTATCTCGCTTATGTTGTATTAGGTGCGATATTGTATATGATTTTCGGTATGACACCCTTTGATGCCATCAATCATGCCATCGGAGCAGTTGCTACCGGAGGATTCTCAACAAGAGCAGAAAGTATCGGCTATTATAACAGCATTCCGATTGAAATGGTGACCATCTTTCTCATGATTGCAGGGGGAACCAACTTTTTTGTTCATTTCCTATTGATCACGGGTAAGTTTAAAAATGCACTCAATCATGTTGAAATCAAGTCTTTCTTCATCATTTTGGCAATTGCAATCCCCATCAGCCTAATTTCACTGATCCCCTATTATAGTGGTTCATTTGGGATAGCTCTCCGTCATGGTGTCTTTCATTTTGTATCGGCACTCACCGGTACTGGATATCAGATCATGCCTTCATTCACTGTCATTCCAGGTGCATTTTTTGGAATCCTGATTCTTGGCATGGTGTTCGGTGCTGGGATGGGTTCTACATGCGGTGGTATCAAACAATACCGTATAGCACTTGGGCTCAAATCCATCTATTGGAGCATTAAGGAACAGCTTTCGCATAAGAATATGATTAGAAAACACTTCATCACCCGTTTGGGTAACAAGATGATTGTTGATCAGCAAGATGTCTCGCAAAACTATACATTCATTTTAGTTTATGTCATCGCATTATTGATGGGCACATTCATCTTTGCATCATTCAATGACAGAAGCCTACAGGATGCGCTCTTTGAATATGCATCAGCACTTGGTACTGTAGGGTTATCCGTCGGTATCACGGGATACAACGCTCATCCAGTCATTTTGTGGACATCCACACTGTCGATGTTTTTAGGTAGACTCGAATTCTATGTTGTCTTCATCGCATTCGCGAAGATGACAACCGATTTGACAAAGAAACTCAATCAAAGAAAAGAATCATAAGGGCAATCAACAAGGATTGTCTTTTTTCTATAGGATGTATTCTCAAACATGCTAAAATAAAAGTAATCATGCAACTTATGCCTCATCTTTGCATCTTATCGGCAACGACTTTCATTTCAAAAAGAGTCATACTATACTAAAGACAAGGAGGAACTCCTAGAGATGTACAAAATCATTTGGAATCGCGATAGCTTTGAACGATTAGAATCCAGGCTATCGAAGGAATTCGATTGCATCGTCACAACCGATCCAAATGAAGTACCTAAAGACAAAGTCGGAATCATCGTTTCAGAAGACAATGTGGAACAGATCAAAAAGATCTTAGAACTGATGGCACTCGAAAAAAGAACTGTCATTTTGGAAACCACAGAGGGTTGGGTTCAACTCGATGCCTTAGAAATGATGTATCTAGAATCATTTGGTGATGAGATCTACATGCACACAACGCATGAAAGCCAGCGCATTAGACAACCGCTCTATCAACTGGAAGAGATTCTCAACCCTTATGGATTTGTCCGTATCGGCAAATCGTTCATCGTGAATATGAACAAGATCCGATACATCAGAACCGGATTCAATGCAAAACTGGATCTGGAATTGACTGATGGTACTCATCTAGAAGTCTCACGTTCCTTCGTCAATCAGTTTAAAAATGCCTTAGGCATTAGAAACAAGGAGGAGTAAAGTATGACATGGTTTGGATGGATCATCGTATCACTCGTTTCAATCGGACTGGTATTTTTCTCAGTTCAGTTGGTCAAAGACGTGATGTGGAATCGGAAACTTTCAGCGTATCACAAACATCAAGGCATTTCAGTACCCAAAATACCGTCTTTATATTGGATCAAACGTTCTTATGGCGTTGTGATGTCATCGATGCTCGTGATGGCAACCGTCTTTTCAGGTGCGTTCTCTGATAGCCCACAGTTGGATAACCGTGTGCTCGTGAATGCGATGTCTATTGGCTCGAAGTCAAAACTCGTCGCCTTACTGAAGAATGCCAATCAGAATCGTGGCAACTGGTGGTTCTTAAACGACATGGAAGCAGCACTCGATGGCGCTCCACAAGAGAAAAGAGATTTCATTGACACCAATGAACAGGTTGAAGGTGTCAAAGAAGCGGATATTGTAAAAACCGATGGTTACTCAATTTACTATGCATCAAGATATCAAAATCGAATTCGTGTCATGGATGTCGGTGATGATCATTTGGTCACGTTGAGAGAAGACATCGATTTGGGCGATCTTTACACCGATTCGCTTTATCTGACCGATGATTACTTGATTGTTATCGGATATATCTACAGTTATTACTACTATATGCCCATGATTGAAGGCGATGACCTCGTATTTCCAAGCCGTGGATACTCAGCCTTTTCAGGTGCAGTCATGGTCTTTGACCGTGAGACCTTGGAACTTGAATATAAACTGGAAACCAATTCCAATTTCTACGAACATCGTCTGATTGGCGACGCATTGTTCTTGATTTCAAGTCAGAATATCTATGCAGATGATCCAACACCTTATTTCAAAGAAACCGGTGATGACGGTGTCAAAACCACTGAGATGAGTTATAATGACATCTATTACTTCAATGATGTACCTGCAACAGGACTTTCGGTCTACACAGGCATCAAGTTAGGCACTTTTGAAGTCAATTCCAAAGCATTCATTGGTCAAGTATCCTACATCTATGCGGATTTGGATTCACTTTATACATTCAACTACTACTATGAATATGACATGCTCAATTCAAGTTCAAACGAATATGGTCAAATCATGCAGTTTGACTTGAATGCTGAAACTGCATCCATTGATTATGTCGGATCTCAAAATGTCTTGGGATCGATCCGTTCACAATACTGGATGGATGAATATGATGGTTATTTTAGAATCGTGACCACCACATGGCAAGGTGCGATCAACAGACTTTACATCTTGAAAGCAGATTCAGATACAGATGTACTGAATGTGATATCAACCACTCAAAATGGCATCGGGAAACCCAATGAAACCGTACAATCTGTCCGTTTCAACAAAAACAAGGTCAATATCGTTACCTATGAACAAAGAGACCCACTGTATACACTCGATTTATCGAATCCATATGAACCTGTGATCTTACCCAATCCGATCGAAGAACCCGGTTTCAACACCTACATGCATATCTGGGGAGAAGATCACTTCGTCGTTGGTCTTGGCTATGATGAAAACTGGGGTGTCAAGCTTTCTGTTTATGACACCAACATCGGCTATGAACCGCTCTCGACCTATCATCTGACTGAAAAAGACGCACAAGATTGGAATTGGAGTTATGCAGAAGCGCTTTGGAATCCCAAATCGATGATGATTGATGTCGAAAAGCAGATTTTCGGTTTCACAGCGAATACATACAAGTATATCCAAGTCGGTCCCGACAACTGGAATTATGAGTTTGTCAGCGTATTCCTCATCTTCAACATTGATTTTTCCAAGCCAAATGATGAAATCATTACACTCTATCAGTCTCTACAAATGGAATCCACCAATTACTACACTCAAATCGATCGCGGTATCTTCATTGAAGACCATATTTATATCCTGACCTATGATTATGTCTCAGTTCATCCGTTAGGCACCAATCTTCCAATTCAAAAAATACTGTTTGACAATGAATGAGTTTTACAAACATCAAAAGCCGGCAACGGCTTTTTTTGTTATATAATGGTATCGAGGTGATGCTCATGAACTATCAGATAGAACTGTTGATAGCACGTGATATTGACGAAGTATCCGCACTTTATATCGATAAAAAAGCCATGCTTAACTGGGAACAGGGACTGAAATCCATCGAATCAGTGACAGGAACGTTGTTTGAATCGGGTAGTCGTGGTGATTTGATTTTTATGCATGGCAATCATGAAATGCGCATGTATGTCACCGTGGAATCCAGTCATCTGCCAGATGAAATCACGATGATTTATGAAGTGAAAGGTGCATGGAACCGCTGTGCGAACTTCTTTAAGAAACATGCGCTTGGCACCTTATGGATCATGGATGTCGAATTCAGATTTGAAGAAGAACCCAAGATACCTCTGGAAAGATTCATGGAGCAAACCAAACTTGGAATGACCTATTTCAAAGATTACGTTGAATCGAGGACAATGGATTGAAGAAATTGATAAGCATCTTGATGATCATCTTTTGTTTGATCACTGTGATCGGATGCACGACCGAAAACAATCCAACACAAGAAAACGTCGGGAATACGGCGTTATTTTCGCGTTTTTTTGACGATACCAAAGCGAAAAGCATCACCATTGAAATCACCAGAGCACGATGGGATCAACTTGATCAGGCGATGTTGGATTATCATGAACAATTTGGAAATTTCAAAACCGATCAGTATGCTCGTGCCAACTTCATCTATGATGACGGTGGAGACATCATCACGATCCAAGACATCGGATTTCGCACACGAGGGAACACATCACGTGGCAGAATTCAAGATGATGACAAAAATCCTCTGATGTCAAACTTTAAAATCTCATTCCATGAAGATTTTGGGTTAGCCTATTTAAGAAAAAACAATGAGCGCACAGTTTTCGAAGTCGAAGAACTAGATTTGAAATATGCCAAATTTTTCGATGAACCCTATCGAGATCCGACCTACATCACTGAAAAGTTTTCACTGGATTTATTCAGAGCATTTGGTGTTGATGCAGCCCATGCGACATTGACAAGACTCTATGTCAAAATTGGTTCAGAACTCATCGATTACGGTCTATATACGGCATTCGAACCGATCGACAAGCTTTTTTTCGAAAGAAGATTACCGAAGGCACAAGCGGATGGAGATCTCTACAAATCGCTATGGCAGCATTACGGACCCGCACCGCTGCAACTCAATTATCACCGTGATTCGATTGGCATCAAGGATGAATCACAAAACTACAGACCGACCTATGATTTGAAAAACAATAAGAAAACATCAGATCACAGTGCCTTGAAAGCATTCATTTCATCGATTAACCTGAAACATAACGCTTCATTCCAGACATACATCGAAGCAAACTTCAATGTCGATGGCATGATCAGACTGCTTGCGATCGGAGTACTCCTTGGTAATCCGGATGACTACAGGGCGATGGGCAATAACTACTATCTGTTTCAAAACGCTGTCACAGGTGTTTGGACCATGATTCCTTATGATTACGATCACGGTTTAGGCCAAGGTTGGCAAGGTGGAGAAGTGTTTTCAAACTTTACGATTGGTCATGATATTTATCAATGGGGTAATTTGAATGCAGTCTACTTGAATATTCCTGGATATGAACATCCTCTTTCAGACAAGTTACTCATGATTCCTGAATATCAAGTACTCTATGAATCGTATCTTGCAGAGTTGATTGATTCGGAAAACAATCTGTTTAGTCTTGAGTCATTTCTTACACTTTACGAATCCCAAAAAGCCCTTTATGATGATACATTATCAAGTGCCATGAACAACATGCCTTTTTCAAAACGCAATATCGAATGGTATATGACTTACAAAATTATAGACATAGAAACACAATTGGCATTTTATCAGGCCAATCCCACAGCAAGGGGAAACTAAACATAGGAAGGTTCATTCATGGATACACAGATTTTCACCAAAATGAGGCTTAAAAAGGGTGTTTCAGGGATCTGTTTTCAGGCACCTGAAGCGTATCTTGACATGATCAAACATCAGGATATCGTTATATTTACGATGAATGAACATCCAGAGTTCATTCATTTGTTTGTGGAAAGCAAACAAGATTATCTCGATAGTA
>DITG01000099.1 GCA_002422045.1 Acholeplasmataceae bacterium UBA6190 | reverse complement strand
CGATTATAACAGCCATGGGCGTATCGATCCACTATCGGATCCGACATATGAAGCTTTGCAACTCAGCTATCTCGCACTTTTCCAGACACAGTTTTCGGATAAATCACAGCTTCTTGCAGGCAATACGACATCCCTCAAACTGAAAGAAGATGGCGGATCAAGAACACGACTCCTCAATCCGACAATAGTTCATCCGACGACAAGTGTTCCAACCGGTGTGATCACATTCAATTTGAATTTGGGCTCTCTTGATTTTACCCAAAGCAATCTGGCGACTGTCAATTACAGACTCAATGATGCCCTCTTACCCAATAATGCCATCATCGCTAGAACCATTGAAAATTATTATGGTCTGCCTTATGGCAGTGATGTTTCTTCTTATCTATCCAGTTATCGAGCACTCTTGCAGTCCTACGCAGATCCGAATGTGCCTATTGGGGATAAACCCGATTTGGAACCTCTGTTCTCGTATACCTTTGACATCAACAGTCCTCAAACAGGATTGATCACGATTGGTCATTTCTCATCATTTTCACAAGTCGCTCAAAACTTCACATCATTCATCAATGACAGTTATGTTTCAGACTATGAAGTCAGACTGAATGTGACCTATAATCCTGCCTATCAAGATCCATTCCTGTACAGTTATCAAATCGATGGTGGTACTGTGAGAACCACCATTGTACAAAATATCACTGCAGAACCTGTTGATACCTCACTTGTTTTCAATTTCCGTGACCCGTCTGCGGTTTTGCCACTGGGAACAGATATCTTAAATCTCGGTAGCGATATTAACGATAACGTTATTTTGGAGTATTTTGATCCAGCAACATCATCTTATGTACTTGTCGACTATGCGGATTACTCATTATCATCAACGGTTGTTTCATCAGCAACGAACCGTCCATTCTCTCTCACACTTGGTGTGAACACATCACTCAAAGCAGGATTGTACCGAATCGGGTTCAGTTTGTTACCGTATGAGGATGATAAAGATTATTATACGTTCACCAAAGGTGCATCAACCTTGAGGGCAATCACGTCACTATCGCACTACTCATCAGGTACAGTCGTCCCAAGTGGAACAACACTTGCGTCATTTGTAAATTTCGGCTATGTCTTTGATTTTTCATCGACAACACCGACAGAAGTCATCGATCCTTTGATTCCCGTCTATAAGATGCAAACGCTCTATTACACGCTTCCGTTCTTGAACACAGTCGTTGTCTCACCTTTTGCAACCATCACAAGCGTTGTCATCAATCCGACAACGTATACTGCACAAGGATTTAGAAGATATAACATCAGTTATACCGTTAGATCTGAATCTGGTGTCAATACTGTGTATACTCATACCATCACCGAACGCACAATTGCGATTGTAGACGTCTTTAGAAACAACAACAAGGTCGTCATGAACAGTTCAAATCCTGTGATTATCTCGCGTGAAGCTTTATCCACATCGATATCGATCAATTATGCCATTGATCCGACCTATTCGAGTCTGATTTATAACCTTGAATCTGATAATCCTGACAGTTATTTTTCAATCTCACCATCTAATACAGAAGGCATAACGTTATCTGTCACCGATACATACCTTGTCTTTGTGGTGGATGCGATGGCTGCTGCAGGTAACTATTCATTTGCAATCTCATATAACCGGACAGGTGAAACACCCATTGCCTTAGGCATACTTTACGTGACCAAGAGCCAAGGAACCAATGCGTATCTGTCTGACATTCAGTTTGCTGAACTGGCAACAGAAACCAACTATGCGCAAATCCATGTATCAGATGCCGCTGGATTGATCATCACAAGCCCCTATTCACCCTCGATCTATTATGCAGGGATTGACTATGATGGTGCCAATACGGCAGGAGTTACCAACTTCAGAGTAGATGGTCAGGTTTCCAACATTCCACTGGATGAATATATCCCTTACTTCTTGAATTACTTGCCTTTGGGTGCGACCATTTCCAGAAAACTTTCTGGGGGCACTTATACGGCAGAAGTCACTGGTGTTGATGATCCCAATGTCTATTTGCTTGCAGCCGACTACACAGCATCTGAATCCGGTGGGGATGAAGATATCATCATCACCTATCGGGTAAGATCTGAAAATGGTTTGAACATGGTGTATTATCACATCACCGTGACCGATATCACGTATAACGTTTCCTACATCTTTGATCTGGTGTATCAGGGTAACGCTTTAAAGCCTAACTTGAGTGGTGTTGTCATCATCATCAATGTCAGAAACATGACAACCAACTTACCAGTAGGCGATAGCGTCGTCACTGAATTGCCTGCATTCTCGACAGTCAACTCGTATACCAATTCGACCAATCTGATGTACATGCTTGAAAATCCTAACTACAAGTTCAGATTCGGACGAAACAAGAGCGGTTATTTCTCATTCAATGTGAGAATCCTGGATCCTAACGGATATACGTATCAGTATAAGATTGAGTTAAATGGAACCGATGAATTGAATGATATTAGAGATTATGACTCGAATTCCAACGACATGGGCAAGTATTATTACATCAATAGCAGTACCAAGAATAGAACCAGAAGCTTTGTCATCACGATCTATGATGCTCAGATTCCAATCCGTGACTACGGTTTTACGGACAAAGAGTATTCATGGAAGCCAGAATAAAAACAAAAACTGCATGGCCGAAAGGCGATGCAGTTATTTTTTATGATGCGATTAGGGTAGTAGCCAAATACCAAGGATGAGTAATGCCAATCCCATGACGATGAGCAAGATGTTGAATCCCTTTTTCCCCATCATCTTGACCATGACTTTGACTTTGCCCATTCGGTAGAGGAAAGGAAACTGGAATAAGAAACTTGCAAGCAGAAAAGCACCATAGACAATCAAGAAAATCGCTAAATATTGCATAAATACCTCCTATGTTGAGCGTATGCCGACGCGTTTTGCATAAAGTCTGAAAATCAGGTAACCAAGGCTAAGATTGACTATCAAGCCTAAGATGAAATAAAGAAATTCTGAGTTGATGAAGAAATTCATCGGCATGATAGACATCGAAATCAGTCTCGCTGGCCAAAATCCCGGAATGATGAATAAGAATATTTCAGTCCAATTGGTGAGAAATAAAGCTGCAATCGGAACCATCAAGATGATGCCTGACAGTTTCATCATGACAAACCCTTCAACCTTATTCGTGGCAAAACAATTGATGAAGAGTGCAATGATCGGTCCTGACATCGGTGCAAGGATCAAAATATAGATCAAACTGATCAAGGATATGTTCGGTAGAAAATCAGCAGCAACGAGGAGCAGTATAGTCGAGAGTATGCCCATGACATAACCGACAG
>DITG01000008.1 GCA_002422045.1 Acholeplasmataceae bacterium UBA6190 | reverse complement strand
GATGTACGAGTTGCGTGATTGCATTCTTTGCATCACTGGGTATCGCATTTTCTGTCCTGGTCTTACCACTTGCTGGATTGCCTTATAAGCTCATTTCACTCGTTCTCATCCTGATTGGACTCTTTTGGATGTCCAAGGAAATCGAAAAACCCTGTGCAATCTAGTCATATCATCATGAATTCACGGAAGCAATCAGTGCTTCCTTTTTTGTTTGACAAACGCAATTTTTAGATGTATACTATCAATGTGACAAGGTTGTCATATTGAGGGTTCTATGCCAAATCAAACATTCTACAATCTTACAGCAACCAAAAAAAACCGTATCATTGATGCAATCATCGATGAATGTGCCATACACACATTCGAACACATCAATTTGTCCAACATCGTCAGGGACGCCCAAATTCCCAGAGGTAGTTTTTATCAGTATTTCGTAGACAAGCGCGATGTGTTTGATTTTTTATATACCCATATCGGAGTCTTAAAGATGCAGTTTATTGGTAATCTCATGGATCCTCAACTGGACATCCCCTTTTTAAAACGATTCGAACGAATCTATCTTTCAGGACTGGATTTTGCTCAAGCTCATCCGAAGTTGATGAAAGCCGGTCAGAAGATGATCGAATCAGAACTTTTCAAAGAGAATGACATGATGAAAAAAGCGACTCAATCCGCCATCGATTTCTATGTGAATTTCATCAAAATCGATCAAGAAAAAGGGTATATCAGGAAAAACATCGATCCCTCATTATTAGCAACAGTGATGATTGAGTTTTCAAATAAGGTTTCTCTAGCAGAATATATGAAAGAAAATGTTGACAGGTCCACAGTAGAACATGCTGTGAAAGGCTTGATAGATCTGATCCAGAAAGGAATTGAAAACCATGTTTAAAGTTGAGAATTTGCATTTTTCTTATCCAAAGAATCAAAATGAGACCATCAAAGGCATCTCATTTGATATCGGAAAAGGTGAAATCTTTGGATTTCTAGGACCTTCTGGTGCCGGAAAAAGTACCACACAGAAGATCTTGATCAAACTTTTAGAGACCTATCAAGGTGCAATCTACTATGATGGGCAAAACATTGCCGAACTCGATCACTCATTCTTCGAGAAAATAGGGGTTTCTTTTGAAATGCCCATTCATTTTTCCAAGATGACTGCCATGGAAAATATCAACTTCTTCTTGAAACTCTATTCAAAAAACCATGACATCGAAATGCTCATGAAACGTGTCGGATTATGGGAAGATCGGGACAAGATGGTCTCTGAATACTCTAAGGGGATGAAGATACGTCTCAATTTTGTGCGTGCCATGCTGAACAGACCTGAAATGCTATTTCTAGATGAACCCACCAATGGTCTTGATCCCACCAATGCCATGATTTTAAAAGATATGATCCGTGAATATAAAAAAGACGGTGGCACCGTCTTCATCACTTCTCACATCATGTCAGACATCGATCAGTTGTGCGACCGTGTCGCATTCATCGTCGATGGACAGATCAAAGAAATCGATTCGCCTAGAAACTTGAAAATCAAATATGGCAAAAGAACCATGAAGCTTGAATATTTGGAAAATGGAAAGACTGTGACTGAAGAATTTCCAATGGATGGTATCGGTCAAAATGCACAATTCCTCGAACGTTTGAAGACAAAAAACATCGAAACACTCCACAGCGGGGAAACGACACTTGAAGATATCTTCATCCAAGTCACTGGCGTAGGACTTTCTCATGAATAACAGACTGCTCGTTTTGATCAAGGGCGAACTGCAAAGACTGAACAAGTATAATGTCACCACCATCAGTTTTGTTGTTGCACTGGTCTGGTTTTTACTCCTTTACTTTTTAGATGATGCCGATTTGTTATCGACCATGCTGCCTTTTGTCATCATCGTCGATGCGACCATGATGAGTGTCATCTTCATTGGTGCAACCATGTTTTTTGAAAAGACTGAGTCAACATTTTCAACCATGCTTGTCACACCAGTGAAAAGCAGCGAACTCATCTTGTCCAAAGCGATTGCAAACACCATTCATAGCGTCTTATCTTCACTCTTGATCATCACGGTTTTCTATTTTGTCAAAGATATCTCCGTGAACTTCTTCTACATCACGCTTGCTTTGGTCGTTTCTGTCTTTTTCCACAGTTTGCTCGGATTCGTCTTTTCCTTCCACTCCAAAGATTTCACTTCGATGCTCGTCAATGTCATGATCTATGCATTCCTGTTTCTCATCCCAAGTTCTCTTCATCTGTTTGGTATCATCTTCAAGGGTGAACTCTGGGATTATATCTTGATGATTTCACCAACTGAGTCAGCCATGGCATTGATTCAACTCGGTTTCACAAGCGAATGGACGCTTCTGTCTGTCATTGGGTTCATCATCTTGATAGCAGGTTCCCTCTTGGGTTACAAATATTACATCTTACCCAAGTTCAAGGAATACGCAGTCAAGCAAAGTGGGGTGTGATGATGTTTACACGTGTACTCATTCATGAACTGAAAAATATCACAAGAGATAAAATGTATGCTTTTCTGGCCATCTATCCGATCGTGATGGCTGTCGTTGCATATTTTCTCATCCCTTACTTGACTTCACTTGGTAATCCACTGGCCTCAAACATTGTCACCGTCTTATTCATTTTAATCAATGGATTCATGTTTGGTGCAGTGACAGGATTCACCTTACTCGATGACCAAGATGACAAAGTGATCTTATCACTGAGAATCACTCCGATCAATGTCAGTTATTATGTCTTCATCAAACTGGCTGTCGGTTATGTCATGGGCATACTCTCGACTATACTGCTCCTCGTTGCTGCTGATTTTCTACCGAACATATCCTTGATCAGTTTGATCTATATTTTGATCCTTGCACCGATGTCAGGACCGATCATTGCACTCTTCATCAATTGTTTTGCCTAGGTGCCACGGCACGGTTGAATTTGCGTGACGCGGTGGGTGGTGCGCTGCTGTACGAGATGT
>DITG01000043.1 GCA_002422045.1 Acholeplasmataceae bacterium UBA6190 | reverse complement strand
ATGGAAAAGTCTTGTGCTGATACACGTGATTGTAAACCACATCCATATTGATACCTAAACCAATCTTATGTGCATGGTTGATGACTTTCTTGAACTGATTGATTCTGTCATAAGGATCATCAGGATGTTTGGAATACCATCCTTCGACGGCGAAAAACTGTGAAGGATTGTAACCCCAGTTGTAAAGTTTGTCTTTCTCAATGTCATCCACCCCTTCGAAATCAAAGACGGGCAGTAACTGTAGATGGGTCATCCCCATGTTTTTGATGTAACTGAGCACAGAACCCTTGAGATGTCTTGAATACTCGGTTAAACCTTCGAAGATACCTTTGGATTCGACATCCAATTGAATGGTCATGTCTCTGACGTGACCTTCATAGAGGACTGCATCGACATAGTTTTTCAATTGGATCGGTGATGGATGGATGGGCACAGTCTTTGACCAGTCGATGACATAGCTGTCAGTTGAAGAACATGCAATCGTATAGGGGTCCTTGACCTTGACAAAGCGGTCCACGAGTCTGACCAGATAATGATAAGGCTTACCATCATGATCGCCTAAAACTGTCTTAAACCAAATAGGTTCTTCGTAGGACATCGGATATTCTATGCCATCCAAGACGAGTGTCACAGCTTTTGCTACGGGTGAAAAAAGTCTAAATGTCGTATCAGTAGGGTGATAAAGCGCACCTAGTGCTCCATCATAACGGAACTTGGCTTCAAATTCCTTGGTTAAAGTGACCATGCCGATTTCTAGGGGATAGGGTTGATCATTGATGACGATGACATCATCGGTATGGAGGCAAACGGGCAAATCAGTCGTAAAAAACTGCATGTGATCATCACTTTTCACGAACTGTGCTTTCAAGTCTCTGAGTTGGATTGAGTGGATGTAGTTATACGATTCAATACGCAGTTGATGGAAACCATCGATGAATACTTTCATGTTTTCTGCCCTTCTGTCGATCCATGATGAAACGATTCAAGTGTTGATGATTGACCTCTAGACATTGGGTCAACGATGACAAATCTGATTAAAACTCAATTTTACGCAATTTCCAAATGTCATTGTTGTATTGCTCAATGGTTCTGTCAGAGGTGAAGAAACCTGAATTGGCAATGTTGGCGATTTGCATTTCAGCCCATTTGGAAGCATTCTTATACGCTTGATTGGCAAGTTCATGTGCCTTAACATAACTGTCAAAGTCTTTCATGACCAAGAAGTAATCACTGTTGAGCAAATTGTTCAGGATGTAGTCAAAATGTTGTGGATTTGGATTCAAGCTGCGGATGTATTTGAATACTTGTTGCAGTCTAGGATCGGATTCATAGATTTCTCTTGGTTTATATCCGTTGTTTTTGTAAATGTTATGTACCTGATCGGCATTCAAACCGAAGATGAATGCATTGTCATTGCCTGCTTTTTCGACGATCTCGACATTGGCACCATCAAGTGTACCGATGGTAATCGCACCATTCATCATGAATTTCATATTACCAGTACCGCTTGCTTCTTTGGTTGCTGTTGAAATCTGTTCAGACAAATCAGCAGCTGGCATGATGTATTCTGCATAAGTGACATTGTAATTTCTGACAAAAACGACTTTGAGCAGATGTTTGGTATCTGCATCCTGATTGATGATGTCAGCGACAGTGTCAATCAATTCGATGACTGCTTTGGCCATATGATACGATGGTGCTGCTTTTGCACCAAAGATGAAGGAATGTGGGACATAGGTTTTCTTGAATTGTTCATCTGATTTGAGTCTCAGATAGACATAGATGATGTGCAAGATATTCATCAATTGGCGTTTGTATTCATGAAGTCTTTTGACTTGAATGTCAAAGATGGAATTCACATCAAGTTCAACACCTTGAAGTTGTAATATACGATCGGCCAATGCTTGTTTCTTGGCGAGTTTCATGGCTCTGATCTTCTGTTTGGTGTCCTTGTCTTTTTGAAAAGCCATGAGTTGATCCAATTGAGTCAGATCTTTTCTCCAACCTTGGCCAATCTTTTCATCCAAAATGCTGACCAGTTCATGATTGGTATGAATCAACCATCTACGGTGTGTAATCCCGTTGGTTTTGTTGTTGAATTTATAGGGATATAGCGTGTAAAAAAGTTTCATCTCATCTTTCTTGAGAATCTCAGTGTGCAGTGCGGCAACACCGTTGACTGAAAAGGATCCATAGATGCAAATATGTGCCATACGTACATGATTTTGACCAATGATGCCCATCAGATAAATCTGTTCTGCATTGAAACGTCCGTCAGATTCCAATATAAACTTGAAACGACGTTGCATTTCCTGAACAATTTCAAAAATTCTTGGCAATAAGTTTCTAAAGATGTGAATGTTCCATTTTTCAAGTGCTTCAGACAAAATGGTGTGATTGGTGAATGCACAGGTCTGAGTCGTGATGTGCCACGCTTCAGCATAACCGATACCTTCATCGTCCATCAACACACGCATCATTTCAGGAATGACCAACGTCGGATGTGTATCGTTGATTTGGAAGGTATAGTACTTGTTGAAATCTCTGACATCTCTACCGAGTGACTTGTGTTCCTTGATGGCTGCTTTTACCCCTGCAGCTGAAAAGACATAAGACTGTAACAATCTGAGTGTTTTTCCATCTTCTGTGGAATCATCTGGATAAAGCGAATCACAAATACCTGAAACAAGTTTCAGATAGTCGTTGCTGTGGATCAGTTGTTTTTCAGAGGGTTCTGTAGACCAAAGTCTAAGGTTAGTGACAACACCATTTCCATCACCAATGATTTTGACATCATAAGGAACAGCTTTGATCCACTGGGGATTGATGAGTCTGGTGTGTTCGACATATCCAAAAACAGGGATATGAATCGCTTCCTGATCTTTTCTTTCTTCCCAAATGAATGGTTTGTTCAGCCATTCATCCCTCATTTCGACTTGTCTGTGATTGATGATATCTTGAGTGAAAAATCCATAGCGGTATCTGAGCGAATTGCCATAAAGTGGTAATCCGAGGGATGCGGCAGAATCCAAGAAGCATGCAGCCAGTCTGCCTAGACCTCCGTTACCGAGACCTGCATCGCTTTCTTCTGCTTCTACTTCATTCATGTCGATGCCAAGATCAGTGAAAGCTTGCTTGACAACGTCATAATATCCGCTGTTTTGAAGGTTATTCGTGATGAGTCTGCCCATTAAGAACTCCATCGAAAAATAGATGGTTTTTTTCAATTGATTGTCACGGATGAATTGTGTCGTCCGTTGTTCCCGAGGTGATAAGTCAACTTGTAACATTTGTGCCAGTGTTGCATATCTTTGGTAAACAGAAGAGTCTTTTAATTCTACGCCATGTTGCATTCTAAGACCCGATAAAAACGCCTCTGTGAAGGTTCCTTTGTTGGTGAAATGATTGTGCATGAAGTCGTGCTCCTTTAAGTATATTTCATACTTATTGTAACATGATTGATCGATTTTTGCGCTCTAAAACCGATTTCATAATCCGTCGTGAATGTATTGTGTAGGATTGTGTGAGCAGGGATGAGATAAATCAGGATTTTATCCTAAAAATGTAATCTACGAAATCGTTTGAGTAAATATTGTAACCGTTACCATAACAACGTAATAGACACATGTTTTCTCGCTTGAACAGTGTGCATGATATAATGAAACTGAAGCAATATACAGGGAGAAAAAAGATGAAATCAATACGCAAATTTTTAATATTTGTGCTGTTTGCACTCATCAATGTTACCGCAATCGGCAAATTGATGACAGTCAGTGCTGATCAAGCGACCACGTTGGTGATCCATTACTATCGTTTCGATGAACAATATACAGGTTGGAATTTGTGGTTATGGCCACATGAACCTGAAAGCTTAGGTGGCATGTCTTATGCATTCACTGGGGATGACGGTTTTGGTAAGGTTTTAACTCAAACCCTTGCTGGAACCAATATGGAGAATGCAACCAAGATCGGATTCATTATCCGTAAGGGCGAATGGGTTGAAAAAGATGTGGATCAGGACCGATTCATTGATTTGACCAATCCCAACGCAGAAGGCGAAGTTCATGTCTATCTGGTTCAGAACAACCCCATCGTTTTCTATGATTTAGAAGATGCCGATATTACCCACAAGATTTTGTCAGCTGCATTCATTGATGACAATACCATTGGGTTTACGTTGACCAAATCCATTGTTGCAAACAATCTCAAAGTCTTTGAAGACAACATTGAAATACCAACAACAGGTTTCACATTTTCAGGGTCTTCTGGCAGTGTGAACATCAGTGTTACCGCTGATCTGACCAAGAAATACCGGATGGAAGTTGATTTTGGTGATCCTGAACCTGCAACATCAGCCATCGGTTTTGATGGATTCTATACAAGTGACGCATTCAATGAGGCTTACGGTTTCGAAGGTGTTCTTGGCGCGATTTATACAAGTGCTCAGACAACATTCAGATTATGGGCACCCATCTCTGATGATGTCAAGCTGAATTTATATATGAAAGGACATACCCTGGCTCAAACCGACTATCAAGGTAATCCAGGTGTCAATACACCTTATGTCTCATATGATATGACTTATACTGAAAAAGGTGTTTGGGAAGTCATCGTTAACGGTGATTTGGAAGGAAAATATTACACTTTTGAAGTCACCAATGGTTTATATACCAACGAAGTTGTTGACCCCTATGCTTATTCAACAGGCGTCAATGGCAAACGTGGTATGATCGTTGACTTTGAAAAAGCCAATCCAATCGGTTGGTCAGATGATACTAGACCAGATACCATGGTTCATTACACGGATGCAATCATCTATGAAATTCATGTCAGAGATTATACCTCTCATGAAACATGGAACGGCACTGAATCCTATCGTGGCAAGTTTCTTGGTTTGACAGAAAAAGGAACCAAATATCAAGGTTACACCACAGGTCTTGATCACATGATCGAACTCGGTGTCACACATGTCCAGTTCGTTCCAGTATTCGATCATGGCATCATCGATGAGACGCGTTTGAACGATCCTTCTTATTATGGCATCCATGACGGTATCTTCAACTGGGGATATATGCCTGAAAACTTCAATGCGCTTGAGGGTTCTTATTCAACTAACCCTTATGATGGATATAACCGCATCACAGAATTCAAACAAATGGTCAATGTATTTCACAAAAATGACTTGAGAGTCATCATGGACGTTGTTTACAACCATACCGGAAAATCAGCAGACTCCAATTTTGATCTCATCATTCCAGGTTATTATTTCAGAATGAATTCCAATGGATCGTTCTCCAACGGTTCAGGTACAGGCAACGAAACAGCATCTGAACGTTTCATGTTCAGAAAGTTCATGGTTGATTCTCTGGTTTTCTATGCGGAAGAATACAATCTTGACGGATTCAGATTCGACTTGATGAAACTTCATGATGTTACCACCATGAATGCCATCGTGGATGCACTGCACGCGATTGATCCGACGATCATGATCTTCGGTGAACCTTGGACTGGTGGAACAAGTCTTTTACCACAAAGCGAATCCGCATACAACGCAACGCTCAATCAGATGCCAGGCGTTGCAGTCTTCAATGATGATACCCGTGATGGAATCAAAGGTAGCGTATTCGCTGCAGCTGATAAGGGATTTGTTCAAGGCAACAATTTTGCTGATTCCAGAGTACTTCTCGGTGTGACAGGCGCAACTCCTCAGACCAATCTGCTCGTGGGTGCACTGCCTAAAGGACCTTGGGCGATTAATCCGACACAATCCATCAACTATGTGACAGCGCAT
>DITG01000007.1 GCA_002422045.1 Acholeplasmataceae bacterium UBA6190 | reverse complement strand
ATCTTGTTGCATGTATCCATGGAGTCATTGCCACCATTGTAGAAAAAATAACGGATGTTATATTTCTTGAATACATCGAGCAAACGCTGATATTCAGTCGCATCCTTCTTTGGATCCTTTAATTTGTAACGCACGCTACCGATGGATGAAGAAGGTGTATTCTTAAGCAAATACAATTCTTCTAAATCTTCTTGAGCAATATCGTAGAAGTCTTCATTTAAAATACCTTTAACACCATGAACTGCACCATAGACTGCAGTGATGTTTTCTTGTTTCAATGCTTCGATGAAGACACCGGCAGCACTGGCATTGATGACACTGGTTGGTCCTCCGGATTGCCCGAGGAGAGCCGCACCGACTAAGTTTTTCATACATTCACCATTCCATTTTTAGTTTTTGTTTTTCCAAAGACCATTTTACCATAATTTCAAATCTATCCAAGGAAATCAGACATAAAATCGTTTTCAATCATCAACTTTTTGACAGTTCCTCAATGAAATTGAAAGTGGGTTGTGTTATAATTAGAAAGGAATATGTCATACGAAGCAAGGATGGTTATAAAAAGATGAAAATCGCTGTTTTGACATCAGGTGGAGACGCACCAGGCATGAATGCTGCCATTCGCGCAGTCGTTCGTGCGGGCAATCTTTATGGACATGAAGTTTATGGCATCAAAGATGGATATCAAGGGATGATCAATGATGATTTGATTTTACTCAATCATGATAGTGTATCCGGTATGTTATCCAAAGGCGGAACGTTTTTGGGCACATCAAGATCTGCTGAATTTTTGAAAGAAGAAGTCAGACAAAAAGCAGTCAACAATTTGTTATCTAGAGGTATTGAAGCATTGATTGTCATCGGAGGAGACGGCACTTATCGCGGTGCGATGGATCTTGCCAAGATGGGACTGAAAACCATTGGCTTGCCAGGGACCATCGACAACGATATTGCAGGTACCGATTTTACCATCGGTTTTCAAACTGCTGTTGAAACGATTGTCGATGCGATTGACAAACTGAGAGACACCTCAACATCTCATCAACGGTGTTCCATTGTTGAAGTTATGGGTAGATACTGCGGTGACTTAGCGTTATTTGCTGGTATTTGTGGGGGTGCTGAATTCATCATCACACCTGAAAATCCAATCAATAAAGAAAAAATCATTGAACGTTTGAAAAAACATAAAGCAGAAGGCAGAAGACATGCCATCATTGTCATTACCGAAAATCAGGTCAATGTCCATGAGTTTGCATCAGAGATCACTGAAAAATCAGGATTTGCATCCCGGGCTACGGTCTTAGGCTATATTCAAAGAGGCGGATCACCATGCCCCGAAGACAGAATCCTCGGATCAAGAATGGGGACTTACGCTGTTGAACTCTTGAATGACGATATTTATGGTGTCTGTGTCGGTGTCAGAGATTCACGGATGGTTCACTTGCCGTTTTCGAATGTTGTCGGTCAGAAACGTCCGAAGAACGAGCTTTATAATCTGGTTAAAAAAGTTTCATAAAGAAACGAAATCATATATAATATAGATGATTCTATAAAAGAAAGGAAAACACAATGACTAAATACGTGTATTTATTCAAAGAAGGCAATGCATCAATGAAAAACCTTCTCGGTGGAAAAGGCGCGAACTTGGCTGATATGACCTCGCTCGGCATGCCTGTACCCCAAGGATTTACCGTGACGACGGAAGCCTGCAATGATTATTATGCAAAGAAGAAGGTGATCGCACCTGAAATCATCCAGCAAATCTATGCGGCACTCGAAGTGACAGAAAAAGAAGCAGGAAAGAAGTTCGGAGATCCCAAAGATCCATTCTTAGTCTCTGTACGCTCCGGTGCGAGAGCATCGATGCCAGGGATGATGGATACCATCTTGAACTTGGGCTTGAACAACGTTTCTGTTGAAGGTCTTGCCAAATTGACCAACAACCCACGTTTCGCATACGACTCCTATCGTCGTTTCATCCAGATGTTTGCTGACGTTGTCATGGAAATTGACAAGAGCAACTTTGAACATCTGCTTGAAGAAATGAAGCATCAGAAGCATGTCGAACTCGACACTGATCTCGATGCCAATGATCTGAAGAAACTCGTTGGACAATTCTTGGTCAAGTATCAGGAACTCAAAGGCGAACAATTCCCACAAGATCCAAAAGTACAACTCATTGAATCAATCACCGCAGTGTTCAGATCATGGGACAACCCACGTGCGAACACTTACAGAAGACTCAACCATATTCCTTATGAATGGGGCACAGCTGTCAACGTTCAAGGCATGGTCTTCGGTAATATGGGCGAAGATTCCGGTACAGGTGTTGCATTCTCCAGAAACCCATCGGATGGAACCAATGAATTATACGGCGAATATCTCTTCAACGCACAAGGCGAAGACGTTGTTGCCGGTATCCGTACACCAAAACCGATTGCAGAATTGAAGAAAGACAATCCTGCGCTTTACGAACAATTCTTCAACATTTCGAAGAAACTTGAAGCGCATTATCGTGATATGCAAGACATGGAGTTCACCATCGAAAGAGGTAAACTCTACATGTTACAAACCAGAAATGGCAAGAGAACTGCACAAGCAGCTTTGAAGATTGCCATTGACTTGGTCAAAGAAGGCGTTCTGACTGAAAAAGAAGCAGTTCTGAAAGTTGAACCTTCACAGTTAGATGCACTCCTTCACCCACAATTCAATCCTAAAGCTTTGAAAGCTGCAAGAGTGATTGCAACTGGCTTGAACGCATCTCCAGGTGCTGCAACCGGTCGTGTATGCTTCACAGCTGAAAGAGCAAAAGAACTGAAAGCTAAAGACGGTCTTCCTGTTGTCTTGGTACGTCAGGAAACATCTCCTGAAGATATCGAAGGCATGATCGTATCTTCTGGTATTCTCACATCCAGAGGCGGTATGACATCACACGCAGCGGTAGTTGCACGTGGCATGGGTACATGCTGTGTCGCTGGCGCTGGTTCAGTTCACGTGTATGAATCTAAGAAGTATTTCGAAGTTAACGGCGAAATCTTCAAAGAAGGCGACTGGATTTCACTCGATGGTTCAACCGGTAAGGTTTATGGCCAAAAGGTTGAAACACAGGATGCGACCGTATCCGGTGATTTCGGAATCCTCATGGGTTGGGCTGACAAGTTCAGAGCACTCCAAGTCAGAGCAAACGCTGACAATCCTAGAGACGCTAGAGTTGCATACAATTATGGTGCGCAAGGCATTGGCCTCTGCCGTACTGAACATATGTTCTTCGAAGCTGACCGTATTCCTGCAGTCCGTGAAATGATTGTAGCGAAAAATGTCGCTGAAAGAGAAAAAGCACTGGCTAAGTTACTTCCAATGCAAAGAGAAGACTTCATTGGCCTTTATAAGGAAATGAAGGGCTATGCCGTGACCATCCGTTATTTGGATCCACCCCTACACGAATTCGTTCCAACAGCAGAAGCTGATATCAGAGCACTGGCTAAGGAAATGAATTTGTCCTTTGATGAACTTTCTAAGACCATCAATGATCTTCATGAAACGAACCCGATGTTAGGTCATCGTGGTGTACGTTTGTCAGTCACTTATCCCGAAATCGCAGAGATGCAGACACGCGCTGTCATTGAAGCGGCTATCCAGGTCAATAAGGAAGGCATGAAGGTTGTTCCTGAAATCATGATCCCACTCGTTGGCGAATTGAAAGAACTTCAATATGTCAAGGATATCGTGGTGAAAACTGCAAATCAGATCATCAAAGATGCTGGTGTTGAACTTGAATATTCAGTCGGAACAATGATTGAAATTCCAAGAGNNCAGATGACCTTTGGATTCTCCAGAGACGACGCTGGCAAGTTCCTTGGCGACTATTATGAAAAGAAGATTTTCGCAAGCGATCCATTCGCACATATCGACACCAAAGGTGTGGGTAAACTGATGGATTTGGCATGCAAACTTGGTAAGCAAACCAGACCAGACTTGAAGCTTGGTATCTGCGGAGNNATTGCAAGACTTGCTGCTGCACACGCAAACATCAAGAATCCACGTTAATTAATATGAATGAGACCCGCATCCGTGCGGGTCTTTTGTTTTTAAGACATCTTGATGGATTTTGGTTTTGATGATATCATGAGATATCGATGGGAGTGATCATATGATTGAAATCAAGAAATTGAATCCAGATCTGATTGCTGATTACATGGCGTTTCATGAGCGTCTTGAGTTTAGCCATGCTCCAGAATGGCGGGGATGTTATTGCCATTTCTATCACAGCACAGAAACACCTACCGAATGGACAAAAGAGCAGATACAAAGACACAAACTAGAAGTCGAAAGAAACATAGAAAATCGCGTCATGACGGGATTTTTAGCGTATGACAATGATTTGCTCATTGGATGGTTGAATGCCAATGATCTGAAGACGTATGTCAGAATCAAAGACAGTCTGGAACCTTATGTCAAAGGTAAAACATGTGCGCTTGCGATGTGTTATCTGATCGATCCTAATTATCGAAATCAAGGTATCGCAAGACAGTTGTTGGATGCTGCGATGACATATTATCGGCTGAAGGGTTATGATGGCATGTTAGCACTACCGTCGAGTACCAAGGATAACAAAGAAAGACAATATCACGGCTCCCTTCACATGTATCAAGAAAAAGGATTCGAGGTCCTCGAATCCCTTGGTGATGTGATCGTGATGTTTCATGCATTCAAATAGATAAGATCGGACGCTTGTGGGTCCGATCTTTTTTTATTTCATGAAATATTGAGATAACACCTGTTTCGCATGATTCGATAACGGGTATGATTTTTTTGTATCACCACTGACTTGAACAATGACACTTTCTGCTGCGCCAACCAAACGATTGTCCTGATACAATCCTTGGACAATCACAATCGAACTGTTACCGATTTTGGTCACACCCGTACCGATTTCAATCAGTCCTGGCCAATTGATTTCCTGGATGAAGTCCATCTTGATGCTCGCAATGACAAATGAGCAATTGGGTTCAGCAATTGGCAGTTCGGGATTGACCATGAATTCGACTCTTCCAGTTTCAAAGAACGTCGAGAATACCGAATTGTTGACATGTTCCTGACGATCGGTATCACGATAACGGATTTTATCATAGGTTCGGTGCGGATAATCTGAATAGTTGAGTGTTCTAAGGGATAGGGTTTCCATGGGTGACCTCTTTTTAAATGAAGATACACCACTATTATAATCCAAATCATCTAAGATTGTCTTGACATGAAACTTACATATAAAACGTTTTCACTTTACAGAGTCCTATGCTTGACAGTGTATTATGTTATAATACATTCGGAAGAATGTGCGATCATCTTCCAGGAGACCACTTAAATTACCATGCGTAAAACGAAAATTGTCGGTACGGTCGGACCCGTATCCGAAGATAAAGCAATATTCAGACAACTCATTCAAAGCGGCGTCAACGTCGTCAGAAATAACTTTTCACACGGAGATCACCAGGAACATCTCCACCGTTTTCATTTGGTACGTGAACTGAATCAGGAACTTGGAACCTATGTCGGTACGCTACTCGACACCAAAGGACCTGAAATCAGGACACATGATTTTGTCGATGGCAAAGTCTACATCAAGCAAGGTCAAACCGTCAATATTTCGATGAAACCGATCCTAGGTACAGAAGAACGTTTTTCAATTTCCTATCCTAAGTTATACGATGATATCGAGATTGGTAGAACCATCCTAATCGATGATGGTTATCTCGCTCTTCTTGTCATTGAAAAAGACAAGACCAACCGTGAAATCATCACGGTTGCTAAAAACAGTCATATGATCAAAAACAGACGGGGTGTCAACGTGCCCAATACCGTCTTGAATATGCCTTTCTTATCTGAAAAAGATATTGAAGATATCAATCTCGCTTGTGATTACGATTATGACTACATCGCAGCATCGTTCACCAGAAGAGCTGAAGATGTCTTAGCCATCAAGGCGATTTTACAATCCAGAAGAAAAGAATACATTCAAGTCATCGCCAAGATTGAAAACCAAGAAGGCTATGACAATTTGGATGAAATCATCGGGGTTTCTGATGGTATCATGGTTGCCAGAGGCGATTTGGGTGTCGAAGTATTCGCTGAAGATTTACCACACATTCAAAAATCCATCGTTCACAAATGCCAACAGCGCGGTAAGCTCGTGATTGTAGCGACTCAAATGCTTGAGTCGATGCAAAACAATCCGAGACCGACGCGTGCTGAAGTCTCTGACGTTGCCAATGCTGTCTATGAAGGAACGGATGCCACCATGCTCTCAGGAGAAATGGCTGCAGGTCGTTATCCGGTTGAAAGCGTTCAATACATGGCCAAGATCAATGAACGTTCAGAAAGTTTTGTCAATCATCGTCAGTTTGCCCAATATGCACTCTTTGAAGGTGATAACCTCTTGGATGCTATCTCATTTTCAGCCGTTCAGGCAGCCATGAATTACAATGTCAAAGCCATCATCGCTTATGGTTACAAGGCTTCGGACAACTTATCTAAATATCGGTCTATCGCACCCATCATCGGTGTCGTTGATACATATCACAAGGCAACATCACTTTCTTTATATTACGGTGTTTTTCCTGTCATCGGACAAGAAGAACTCGATCGTAAGTTAAGGGAAATTGGTGTCGTCAAAGGTGATACCATTCTTGTGGTTCGAAAATATCAAATCGAATTCATCAACTACTAGTGATTATGTTTTAAGACCATAGGACAAGCATCATCCTATGATGCTTTTTTCATGGAAAATGTTTGGATACAATCGACGATATTCGATTAAAATATAAGTGATGATGTCATCTGGAGGTTTATATGAACATTGGTCTGACGTTCGCATACGGACAAAGTGTGATGTATGTGTTTGGAGGTCTTGCTCTATTTCTTTTCGGAATCAATCTCATGAGCGATTCGCTCAAACTGGCTGCAGGCAACAAGCTGAAGCTGATCATTGAGAAAACAACCAATACGCCACTCAAAGGCATTTTGGTCGGTATTTTCTTAACTGTCTTGGTTCAATCCTCATCAGGTACAACCGCGTTGATGATTGGATTGCTCAGAGCAGGATTGATGACCTTACCTCAATCGGTTGGTGTCATCATGGGTGCGAACATCGGAACGACCGTGACAGCATTCATCATCGGGTTACCGGTTGCGAAATTTGGCTATGTGTTCTTAGGTGTCGGTGTCATCATGACATTCATCGGAAAGCGTAGAGTACACCATTTGGGTGGAGTTCTTGCCGGTCTTGGTATGCTCTTCGTTGGTCTTGAGACCATGTCTGCCGGTTTAAAACCTCTTGCTGCAACCCCAGAGGCAGAATTGATGTTTCAGTCGTTTTCGAACAATTGGTTTTTAGGCACCGTGTTTGGAACTTTCTTCACAGCACTTGTCCAATCTTCATCCGCAGCCATTGGTGTCCTTGAAAAGTTATATGCCTTGAATGCCGAAGGGATAGAAACGATTACTCTTTATGGTGCGATTCCCATTTTACTAGGTGCGAATATCGGCACGACCATCACTGCTTATTTGGCTTCACTGGGCGGTAATATTGAATCGAGACGCGCTGCTGTGATTCACGTACTCTTCAATGTCATCTCAGCCGTGGTCATTTTGATTTTCCTCATTCCCTACCGTTCCTTCATCGCTTGGGTTGAATTGACATTCTTAGAACCGTTTTCGATGTTATCGATTGCGTTTGCCCATGCGTTCCAAAATATACTCATGACGTTTATCTTATTTTTCTTCATTAAACATTTGATCTTCCTGGCGAAAGTCATTGTCAAAGACAAGGGCGGCAAACAGATTCCTGAAGAGATGTTTGATGAGAAACTGATCGAAGAATCTCCAACACTTGCACTTGAATTTGTGAAAAAGGCCATTCTTTATATGGGATCGATCGTCAAGGATTATTTTGAAATTGCACGCTCTTATAGTTTCAAAGAAGATCCGAAACTCGTTGAAGAAGCTTACATGCACGAGATGATGATTGACAAATACGATGAAAAATTACATGACTATCTCATCAAGATTTCGACCTCAGGTCTTGAATCTGATGATTCGAAGAAGTTATCGAGAGATTTGGATACCATCAAAGACTTTGAGCGTATTGGTGATCATCTGACCAATATTGTTGATTTCTTCGTCGAACGCTATAAAGAAAATCAAGTGCTTTCTCAAGAAGGCGCGAAAGATTTGCATACCATCTATGATGTGCTTAATGAAATGCTTAACGATGCACTCAATGCCTTCATGAACAATGATAAAGTGCTTGCGCAACGTGTCGTTGTCAACGAAGACATTGTCGATGAATTGGAACTTTCAGCACGGTATCGCTATATTGAACGCTTAAAAAACAGAGAAGTCACCTTCACGGTTGCTGTTAACTTCAACGATATTTTGGCTAACCTAGAACGTATCGGTGACCATCTGATGAACATTGCTTCAGCAGTCATCGAACCGATGTATATTCCTCAAAATGTTTTGATTCCGAAGCCGAAAGAACTGGATCGGGATATCTAAGAAAGAAGTGATCTGATGTTTGATCTCAAAGCGCCCTTTACACCGAAGGGTGACCAAATCAAAGCCATCGAAACACTCAAAGATAATATGCTCAATGGCGTCAAGGAGCAAGTTCTTTTGGGTGCGACTGGCACAGGTAAAACATTCACCATCGCGAATATCATTCAAAGTATTCAAAAGAAAACCTTGATTCTCGCCCCAAACAAGACCTTAGCGGGTCAGCTTTATGGCGAACTCAAGGCTTTTTTTCCCAACAATCGCGTGGAATATTTTATCTCGTATTATGACTACTACCAACCTGAAGCGTATGTCGTTTCCACAGATACCTATATCGAAAAAGATTCATCAATCAACGATGAAATCGATGAGATGAGACATAGTGCGACATCTTCACTGCTCGATAATGATGATGTCATCGTCGTCGCATCCGTTTCGTGTATCTATGGAATCGGTAATCCAGAAGATTATAAGAACTCCATGATTGCTGTTAGAATCGGTGATGATTACGGTAGAGACAAGCTCATCAACAAACTCGTTGAAATGACTTATGAGAGAAACGATATCGACTTTCATCGCGGCACATTCCGTGTTAGAGGCGATTCGATTGAAGTGATTCCAGCTTATGAGCGTGCTCAAGGGATTAGAATCTCTTTCTTTGGCGATGAAATCGAAGAAATCAAACGTTTTGATGTGTTAACCGGTCAGGCACTCGAAGCGATTTCCTATGTCAGTATATTCCCTGCGACACACTTCGTGACGAACAAGGAAACACTGATGGAGTCTATCAGAAGAATCAAAAACGAACTTCAAGAACAAATCGCTTACTTCAAAGGAAACAATCTGCTCTTAGAAGCCCAACGTATTGAACAACGGACACGTTATGATATGGAAATGTTAGAAGAAATCGGCATCTGTTCAGGGATTGAAAACTACTCAAGACATTTATCACTGCGCGGTGCTGGAGAAACCCCAGCAACGCTCATCGACTTTTTTGGCGAAGATTTCATCATGATCATCGATGAATCCCATGTCACCATTCCTCAAGTCAGAGGGATGTATTTCGGGGACCGTTCTAGAAAAACGACACTGGTCGAACATGGATTCAGACTGCCTTCAGCACTGGATAACCGTCCACTTCAATTCGATGAGTTCGAATCGAAAATCGACAAAGTCATTTACCTTTCGGCAACCCCTGGTGCCTATGAACTTGAAAAAGGAATTCCGGTTGTCGAACAGATCATACGTCCGACCTATCTTTTGGATCCTGAAATCGAGATTCGTTCATCCAAAGGACAGATGGATGATCTTTACTTTGAAATCAAAAAACGTGTCACGGCAGGTGAACGCGTGCTCGTCACGACACTGACCATCCGGATGAGTGAAGACTTGACCGCATACTTCAAGCAACTTGGCATGAAAGTCGCTTATCTGCATTCAGAAATCAAGTCATTGGACAGAATCACGATTTTAAGAGACTTAAGAATCGGCAAATATGACTGTCTGATTGGGATCAATCTCTTAAGAGAAGGACTCGATTTGCCTGAAGTGTCTTTGGTTGCTATATTGGATGCTGACAAGCAAGGATTCTTGAGATCAGAACGCAGTCTGATCCAAACGATTGGACGAGCAGCAAGAAACGTCAATGGTAAAGTCATCATGTATGCCGATACGGTGAGTGCCGCGATGACGTTTGCGATCAATGAAACCAACCGAAGACGCAAACTTCAATTGACATTCAACGAGACTTACGGTGTTGAACCAGTGACCATTCAAAAAGACATCAGAGACAAGATCACGATCAAGGAAGACTTGGTCGAAGAAGCGAAAGACTACAGTAAACTGACGAAAAAAGACAGAGACAGAATCATCAAGGATCTGGAATCCCAGATGAAAGAAGCTGCCAGAAATCTGGATTTCGAACGTGCGGCAGAACTGAGAGACACGATCTTCGAATTGAAGTCAGAGGCATAAGTCATGAAGGACTTATCTGTGATGAAACAAGTCATTCTAAAAGATTATGAACGGCACCGTGAAAAATTCAGGGCATTGACATCGAAACACAAGATCATTGTGCTTGGTGACTCCATGATCGCATTTCTACCGATGAGACATTTCGGCATCGATGAGATCGTCTTGAATCTGGGAATTCCAGGCGATACCACGATTGGTGTCTTAAACCGCTTGGATGATGTCACAAGATTAGAACCCACTCGGGTCATCTTGAATATTGGATCCAATGATCTCGTACTCACCGACTTATCCTTGGATCAGACGGTATCAAACATCATGATGATACGGGAAACCTTGGAATCCAAGGGCATACCCGTGACCATTGTATCCATGACGCCTGTGCTCACAGGTCATGTATTATCCAATATGGACTACATCAGAAACAGAACCAATGCTGAGTTAACTTACATCAACACTAGACTTTCCTTAGTGTTACCACTGGATACCTATGTCGATGTTTATACATCCTTACTTGAAGAACAGCAGCTTAAACCGGCTTATACCACCGATGGCATCCATCTTTCCAAAGAAGGTTATGCCATCTACCTATCCAAACTGAATCTCATCTAATGCCACGCTCTCGTGGCATTCCTTTTTCAAGGAAATCAAGCACTATTTATGATATGCTATACATGGAGTTGATCATATGAACGCAGCAACACATTATCAAGCAGGTTTATCCAATTACATCCTCAATACACCCAAAAAGAACATCATGATGGCCATCGAGCATTTTTCTCAGGCAGCGATGCTTGGGCATGCCGACGCACATTATTTCCTGGGTCGTTTTTATGGCTTGGGTGATGGCATTTCTTTGGATCTTTCCATGGCGATGGAACATTACCGAAAGGGATACGAACTTGGTTCATCCAAATGTGGATACGCCATCGGATTGATGTATCATACAGGTTCCGGGATCGACAAAGACGAAGATTTGGCCAGAGATTATTTCAAGAAGAACTATGACATGCTCTTGGCTGAAGCAGAAAACAAAGATGCTGTCTCTGTGCATATTCTAGGCACATACTATTATTATGGATTTGGCGTGCAACGCTATGTCTTCAAAGCCATCGAATGGTTCATCAAAGCTTCCGATTTGGGCTATGCCGATGCTCAATATATGTTAGGCATGATCTATGAGACCGTTGGCCATGACGAAAAACAAAAAGAATCCGCCATGCGTTATTATGAGCTTGCTGCCAAGCAAGATCATCCTTATGCCCTTTATGCATTAGGCGTGACAGCCATCGAATCCGAACAATGGTCTAAAGCAGTCATCTATTTAGAAAAAGCGGCTTCTCAGCAATACGCACTGGCTGCGTATACGCTTGCGATGTATTATCATGAAAAAGAGCCCAAGGCTCCAATCAAGGCATTCGAGTGGTTCATGGTTGCAGCAAAACAGCATCACACGGAATCCGAATACTATGTGGGTCTCTATCATCAAAATGGCAAAGGTGTCCCAGTCGATATCGACCAAGCGGTGTTCTGGTTTGAAAAAGCGGCCTTGAAGAAAGATAAGAATGCGCTCTATCACTTGGCGATGATTCTGATCAAACAAGAAAACAAAGATTATCCTACCATCGCAAAACTCCTAGAACAGGCTTCAAATCTCGACCATCCCCATGCACAGTACAACCTTGCAGTGATGTATCAAAAGGGAGACGGCGTCGAACAAAGTCTGGATAAGGCATTTTATTGGTATGAAAAAGCATCGAATAGCAATCTCGCGATTGCTCAGTATAATTTAGGCATGATGTACTTTGAAGGCAGAGTCGTTGAAAAAGATGAACTCAAAGCCAAAGAATTATGGCAACGCGCAGCCAGTCAGGGATTGGAGGCTGCCGTGAAACTCATGTTATCGATCAATAACTATGAGAAACTGCAGAAATCGACATGGCAATCCTAAAATATGGTTTGGTTGTCTTTGGATACGGATTTTATGTGTTCATCAATATCGTATCCTATACCCATCCTTCGTTTCCGGGGGCTTTTGAGACTAAAATCATCTTCAGTTTGTTATCACTGTTTTTTCTCACCATCGATAGTCTTATCTTATTGATCCCCGAAAAAATCACAAAACGCACATGGAAGGAACTCTCTCTTTACACACGGATATCGGTTGTACTGGGTATTTTGATCTTACCCTTGATTAGCCTCTATTATTCATAAAAGTCAAATTCTAAACTGATCGAGCCATTTCTAGGGCTCGATTTTTTTGTTGGAAGCAAATCGATTTGAATATCAAAATAAATATGATAAAAAAAGGGTAAGTCATGAAATTGTAAGAATTCATAACCAAGGAGAACAAACATGAGTCTTTCAAGAAAGTTTTTATGGATTTTGTCTCTATTTTTTGTCTTATTCATTGCTGCATGTACCCAAGTCGACCTTGAAGCCATTTTGGATCAAGCGACTGGTCAAGTGCAGGTACCTGGAGAAACGAGTGATTCACTGACGTTACCCTCTAGCATTGAATTCGAAGGGCTTACCATTGCGGTGACCTGGAGTACTTCAAATGCGATGTATCTGTCAGCAAGCGGTGTCGTGACACGTCCGAGTTTTTCGGTCGGTAATCAAACCGTCACCTTGACCGCGACGTTCGCCTATGAGGAGTTTACCACTCAGGAGACCTATCAGGTGGTTGTCTTAGCCTTACCTGCGGTTTCTTATGTCGTAACATTTGAATCCAATGGAGGTTCAGCTATCACTAGCCAAAATGTGACTGAAGGACAACTCGTGACGAAACCATCAGATCCTATTCGTGCGGGTTTCACATTTGAAGGATGGTTCCAGGAAGCAACATTGTTGACTCCGTTTGCGTTTTTAGAAACCATACCCACATCGAATCTGATGCTCTATGCCAAATGGGAAGCGATTCCGACATTCACTGTATCCTTCATTCCCGATAACGGAACAAGCATCCCCAATCAGACCATTTTCATCAACGGATTGGTGATTCAACCGACAGATCCTGTTAAACCCGGTTACACGTTTGTCAATTGGGTGAAAGAAGATCTTTCGGTATGGAATTTTTCATCTACACCAGTGACATCAAATGTCACATTATTTGCACAATACACGGTCATAACCTATACCATGACCTATGTGATCCCAGCAGGAGCAACGTTAGGTTCAGGTGGTGTCACATCCTACACAGTCTTGGATCCAATCAATGACTTGGGTAGTGCGACGAAAGACTATGCAGATTTCTTAGGTTGGTTTGACAGTGCAGTCGGTGGCAATAAAGTCACCGGATATCCTGCAGGAACAACTGGTAACATCACGCTTTATGCGCGATTTGAAGACCATATACCTTTAGTCGTCAGCTTTGACGATCTGATGGGTAGTGTCGTCACTCAACAACGTTGGGAGGGCCAATATGCGGAACCGATTGCTGATCCCATCAAGCCAGGTTATACATTCGTAGGTTGGTTCATCAATCTATCGGATTCTGAACCCTTTAGTTTTGCAACCCAAATTTTGGTGGATACCTATTTAACTGCCAAGTATGAAATCATCATCTATGCGATTAACTATGATACCAAGGGAGGTACCGCATCCAATCCGATCACATACACCATTGAAACCGATGACATTGTCTTCAACAGTGCCAATAAGA
>DITG01000023.1 GCA_002422045.1 Acholeplasmataceae bacterium UBA6190 | reverse complement strand
GGTGGCAAAAGCTGTCGGTATTGGCGCGATCATTTACAATGACTTGAAAAATGAACGTCATCTCGATGTCGATTTCAATTTGGAACAAATGCTTAAGTTTGAAGGACAAACAGGACCTTATCTTCAGTATTCCAGTGTTAGAATCGAGTCGATCCTAAAAGATCAGATGATCGATGAACGTCTTGTGGATTCATCCATGTTCACACAAGATCATTATTTTGAAGTGGTCAAACTGATTGCCCAGTTCCCAAACATCATCAGACGCGCTCAAGAAGGCAATGCACCGAACTTGATTGCGAGATACACACTCACACTCGCTCAGACATTCAATAGCTTCTATGGCAAACAGCGGATCATCAGTGATGATCTAAGAGAAAGAAACACAAACCTCTATTTCGTCAAAGCAATCCAGATTGTAATCAATGAAGGACTCAACATTCTAGGTATCCAATCACTGAAAGAAATGTAAGATTTAGAGTTGCAAAAATGAAATAATCATGTTATCATCATTCATGCAGTCAGATGATGACATGTACCCCCGCGTGATGAAATTGGTAGACGTGCCAGACTCAAAATCTGGTGGATGAATAATCCGTGCTGGTTCGAGCCCGGCCGCGGGGACCAAACCAAACAGGACAAGATGAGATGTAATCAATCTCATCTTTTTTTATTGATGGAGGGTGTCTTGAAACATACGGAATTGGGATTGACCAAGTTATTGAGAAATTCATCCATATACAGAAAAAATTATCGTCCATTTTATGAAAAAACGATGATAATATGTGTCAATTGCATTATAATGTATACGATAGTCAAAGATACATACGGAGGAATACATGTCTACACTGACGTTTGTTACTGTCAATAATGAAAATTATCAGAAAGTATTTGATTTATCCATGACACTTTCAGAAGAACAGAAAAGGTGCGTAGCATCCAATGAAAGATCTCTGGCACAGGCGTATGTCAATATCGATGTCGCATGGCCAAGAGCCATCTATTTGAATGACTTTCCGATTGGATTTGTCATGCTTTCCTATGATGACGAAGATATCCCTGAAAAGGATAGACCAGCGCTTTATTTATGGCGTTTCATGATTGCAAAAGACTATCAGGCTCAAGGTTACGGCAAGATGGCCATGGAGATGCTCATTGCCAAAGCCCGTGAGGAAGGGTTCAAGACGTTTTACACATCCTGTGATATGACAGGACCGATGCCTTATCAGTTTTACATCAAGTATGGTTTTATCGATACAGGCACCGTGGATGAGGATGAAGAAGTTTTAAAATTCGTGTTGTAACATTATTTGGAGGGGAACATGAGTATTTGGATCATCGTCATACAGTTTTTCATCGTTTTTGTCTTAGGATTGAAGGCGCTTTATACCTATTCGAAGTTCACACCGGTCTATTTGTTTGATTCAGAGCGTGAACAACAGATCAAAATCACGAATGTAGAAGGGTATAATCATGCGCATGGATTCATCGATTTATTATCTTCTGTTCCACTGATCATCTTGATCATTTTATCATTCATCTTTCAAAAGGATTATCTGATGGAAACGATGTTTTATTTAGGCATTGCCTATCCGATTATATTGTTTAGTTCACACAGCATTATCAAAAAAATCTATACGATCAGCCATGATGAGCAACCCTTCACAGACTGATCTTGAATCATGTTACAATATCCACGAAAGGAAGTCATCAACATATGGAAAATAAGACAATCAAACAATTTGCAATGACCACCATGAATGGCATGGTGTATGGATTATTCGCAACCCTGATTATCGGGGTCATCATTCAACAAATCGGTAAACTCGCTGGTATTCCTCTTTTGGAAGTTACTATTTATGGCAGACTCGCATCACTGATGGGTGTCGGTATTGGTTTAGGTATCGGATTATCACTCAAGATGAACGGCTTAAAATTGGTCGTTGCCTCTGTTATGGGAGGCATCGCTTCATCATTTACACTCCTGGTGAGTGGAACTCTTGCAACTTATGCAAGTGAACCTGCACTCTCAAGACTGGTCAATGAGCCAGTCAAAGTGTATCTTGTTACCATTTTTGGTATCATTTTATTGAATAAGCTGTTAACGAAAAAAACACCATTTGATATTCTCTTGATTCCACTCACGGGGGTTGCGATTGCGACCATCCTCACCCTCATCATTGGCGGACCGGTCAGATTTGTCATTGATGGGATTCAAAACGGCATTGCGATTTCGATGACTGTTGCAGGACTTCCGATGACCATCATCATTGCAGTCGTCATGGGGATGCTTTTAACATCACCTTTGTCATCTGCAGCGATTGCAATCGCAATCACCTTAGATGGTCCTGCTGGTGGTGCTGCCGTGATAGGCTGCACCGCACAAATGATTGGATTTGCGGTACAATCGAGAAAAGATAACAACATCGGTATGGTCTTATCGATTGCCTTTGGCACATCGATGCTCCAGTTCAAGAATATTTTACTCAAACCAATCATCTGGCTACCCACCATCATTGCCTCAGCCATTCTCGCTCCTATTGCCTATCTGCTCTTTAACACACAGACCACACAGTTTGGATCAGGCATGGGCTCATCAGGATTTGTGGGTCAACTTCAAACTTTGGAAGCCATGAATTATTCATTGACTGCATGGCTATCGGTCATCTATATGGTGATCGGATCTGCTGTCTTGGTATTCTTCATTGATCTTCTTTTTAGAAAGAAGAACTGGATTGCCCAAGGCGATCTTGCTGTGAATCGAGATATTGCATAATATAATCAAAAAGTATCACATGATGTTTTAATTATGATAAAATATAAATTAGATAGATTTTCAATAGAAAGTGGTGGGTTTAATGAAGAATCGGGTATACAATAAGGCTTTTGGAAAGATCGTCAGAACCTTAGGATTCCTTTTGGTTTTAGTCGCATCGATCTTCTTGGCCACGAATTTAATCTTAACATTTGATACATTACCGTTCATAGACAATTTGTTACCATTTGCGAACATGGGCAATGACTTCATCGCAACCATTCCTGCAGTTCAAGCACTCCTTGAAGAATATGCCGGATTTGCTCTGGTCGTTGGATTCATCTTGATTCTCTGGGCAATTCGTAAGGGCATCATTTTAAAAGTGCTACTGACAGTTTTATTGTTCCTGTTGTTCATCGAAAGTTCAATCACAGGCACTTCACCACTGTACCCAATTGCACTTCAGTCTCCATCATGGATCACTTCAGTGCTTGCATTCGTTGAACCGTATGTC
>DITG01000117.1 GCA_002422045.1 Acholeplasmataceae bacterium UBA6190 | reverse complement strand
TGCGTGCTGAACGTGAAAAACGTCAGACCATCTTGATTGCTGAAGGGGAAAAGAGAGCTGAAATCTTAAGAGCTGAAGGGGATGCTGAAGCGTTATTGCTGAGAGCTGAAGCCAACAAGAGAGAAAAGATTCTACAGGCTGAAGGGGAAGCTGAATACATCAGAAAGATCAAGGAAGCCGAAGCACTCGGTATCACATTGATCAAGAATGCTGGTGCAGACCAAGCAGTACTCACCTTGAAGTCACTCGATGCACTCGCACTGGTTGCCAATGGACAAGCTGTCAAACTGGTTGTCCCAACCAACATTACTGATCTTGCATCAACAGTGATGATGGCTGCAGAATTTGCAAAAGATCACGTCAAGAAATAGTTTCCACTAAGAACAAAGCGATTCCAAAACGGAATCGCTTTTTTTCATTTGATGGTTTTCTTGATGAGTGTCAAGTGTCTTTGTTTTTGACCGATTTGTATCGCATTCAAGATGAGTTCTGTTGCTTCCTTGATGCCTTTGTCTCTGACATAAAGCATCGCAAGCGGCTCACCTTTGGTCACAGGATCCCCAATTTTCTTCAAGAGATCCAAACCAACATCGAGATAAATCTCATCTTCTTTGGTTTCTCGGCCAGCACCGAGTCTCATGGCAGCTTTGCCAATTTCAAGCGCATTGATATCAGTGATGAATCCATCCTGATTGGCAAATACCGGTATCAGATGCTTAGAAAGCAAAGTATCTGGATTTCCAATCGCTTTGATGTCTCCACCTTGAGCTTTGACAAGTTCAAGGAACTTATGATAGGCTTTCCCATTTTTAAGTGCTTCATGAAGCCGTTTTTTGGCATTTTCAAAATCACTTTCTATGCCTGCATCCAGAAGCAGATGCGCACCAATTTCAACAGTGACATCAACCAAATCTTTCGGTCCTTTGCCATGCAAGGTTTCAATGGCTTCATACACTTCGAGTGCATTGCCAATCTTATGTCCTAAAGGTTCATCCATCCCTGTCAGGATGGCTGTCATCTTCTTTCCGGAAAGTCTGCCAATCGAGACCATCAGCTCAGCGAGTTTGATTGCCTCACTTTCTGTTTTCATGAAAGCGCCATGTCCGACCTTGACATCCAACACAATCGCATCTGCACCGCTTGCCAATTTCTTTGACATGATTGATGATGCAATCAAAGGAATGACATCAACGGTAGCTGTGACATCTCTTAAAGCATATAACTTCTTATCTGCAGGTGCAACATCGCCACTTTGGCCAACAATCGCAATCCCTATGTCATTGACTTGCTTGATGAAATCTTCCACTTTCAATTCCACTTGATATCCTGGAATACTTTCGAGTTTATCAATGGTTCCACCGGTATGACCGAGACCACGTCCGCTCATCTTGGCAAATTTGACGCCCAGACTGGCTAAAAGAGGCCCCAAGATCAACGTCACTTTGTCACCGACTCCGCCTGTGGAGTGTTTGTCGACTTTGATGCCAGGTATCGAGGATAAATCGATTGAATCGCCTGAATCTCTCATGGCCAGAGCCAGAAAAGTCGCTTCCTCATCATTCATCTTTTGAAAATAGGTTGCCATCAGAAAAGCACTCATCTGATAGTCTGGAATTTTGCCTTTGGTATAATTTTCGATTAAAAAACTGATTTCATCTTTGGACAACGCCATGCCGTCTCTTTTCTTTGCGATGATGTCAATGATGTGCATATGATCACGTCTCCTTGGTTTATATTTTATCATATGTGATAAGGTTAAGATATCAAACTGTGTTATAATCATACTTGATGAAATGAGGATTGTCAATGATTCTAGCTATCGTCCGTCACGGACAGACTTCTTACAATGCAGGTGGCCTTGTCCAAGGACGCATCAATATTCCGCTCAATGATCGGGGTATGCAACAAGCCCTTGAACTGGGACAAACACTGAAAGCCAAGGGGGAGCGCTTCGATTTGATTGCTTCTTCTCCGTTATCCAGAGCCCTTGAAACCGCATCGATCATCGCCAAAGAACTTGGCATGAAAAAACCCATCTATGTCGATCATCACTTTGTCGAACGTGATTTTGCTGCTTTAGACGGAACACCCGTTGAAACGGCAATGCCTCTTGTCAGAATCAAGAACTATCAGTTTGAAGGGTATGAACATGATGCCATGATGGTCAATCGTATCCACAGGGCTGTGATGAACTTCTACCGTATTCATGGTGATAAGAAGGTCCTGATGGTAGCACATTCGCACGTTATCAAAGCTTTGATGATTCATGCGGATCCACTCAAATATTCGTTTGCAGATTTGATCAAGCATGTTGATATTATCTATTTTGAAATCCATCAGAATCAAACCAAAGTGCTCGAGCCAAAATAAAAAAGGCCTGAGCCTTTTTGTTATAAGTCTTTTGATTCCAGAGGTCCGTTGATGATTTTGAACATCAGATCAGCGACTTCATTGGTTGTCTTGTCTTTGACAGAAAGATAGGAAACGACCGGATGGATAATGACATCAATCTTGGTCGAACGCCAGGGCGCACGATATTTGATATCTGTTGTTCCTTTGATGGATACTGGCAATAAATCTGCACCAGCCTTCATCGAAACCCGGTAAGCACCAGCGCGCATGGCAACCATCTTGACGTCATCACGGTCTTTGATGCCACCTTCAGGAAAGATCGCCATGGCCATGCCTGACTTGACCACCTTGATGGCATCAACCATAGCTCTTGCTGTATTCCTGTCAGATGAACGGTCTATCGGAAATGCGCCTAGATATTTCAGCCATGATCCGATGAGTGGCAATTTGTAAACGCCCATTTTGGGTGTAAAGGTTGTTGGACGTTTCATGAATTCGAAGACAATGAATGCATCCGCATACGATTTATGGTTGGCATAAACTGTTAATATACCATCGTTTGGAATATTGTCTTTACCGATGATGTTGATCTTCAATCGCATGAAAAAGACGATCAGCCAATGCGATGTACTTCTCGATAAATAGTATTTGTACCGATTGTCAAATTTGGTGAATCGCATGATGGGAAAATTTAAGAGCACGAAGATGACGGTGCCGAAAAATGATGCGACCATGCCAGTGATGATCCATAATGGGATGAAGTATAGATTAGAAACCACTGTGGTCATGAAGTAGACAAATAATCCCCATAAAATGACATAGATGGCAGAAATCATGGTTGTTTCCTTTCATAGACAGAAAAGATCAGTTTCTCTTCCAGTCTTTTTTCAATCAATACAAACTTTGATAAATCAAATGCCGGAAAATAGACATTGCCCTCATGTGCCTGAAGCACATAAGTGATGTAGAGTCTGTCAGCATATGGGAGTGACAGTTGATAAATCGTTTTTCCGCCAATGATGAAGATATCCTCTTGGGTATCTTTTAAGAATTGAAACAAGTCCTTCACATGAATGGCATCTGGATAGTCTTGATCATTGATGTTTGCGACATAACTTTTCTTGAATGGGAGCGGTTTGGTTTTATAATAAGTCTTTAAGGATTGATAGGTCAAATCACCCATCAGTACAGACTGATTGAATGTATGATTTTTGAAATATTGAAGATCTTTTGGATAATGCCATGGTAAGAGATTGTCTTTGCCGATCAGACGATTTTCATCCATTGCCCAAATGAGTGCGATCATACGGCCACCTTCCCTTTGATTGCAGGATAGGGATCATAAGCTTCCAAGGTAATATCTTCATAAGTGAAATCAAACAGCGATGTGATGTTTGGATTAAGTTTAAGTGTGGGTCGCTTTCTCGGCGTTCTTGACAGTTGAAGTTCGATTTGCTCGATGTGATTGGAGTAGATGTGAGCATCCCCTAGGGTATGTACAAATTCACCAGGTTTCAGACCTGTTACCTGTGCAATCATCAGAAGCAATAAGGCATAGGACGCTATATTGAAGGGTACACCAAGAAATATATCTGCACTTCGTTGATACAATTGCAGGGAAAGTTTTCCATCACTGACATAAAATTGAATGAGTGTGTGACAAGGTGGCAAAGCCATCTGTTTAATTTCAGCGGGATTCCATGCAGACAAAATCATGCGTCTGGAATTAGGATTGTTTTTCAATTCATCCAAGATGTACTGAAGTTGGTCAACACCGTTGAAGTTACGCCACTGCGCGCCATAGACTGGACCGAGATCACCATGTTTAGCTGCAAAATCAGGATCAGTCTTGATGTTGAGAACATAGTCATCCATCAACTCTCCTTGATAGTCTTTACTTTTTTTAAAGGCTTCATAAGGCCATTCATTCCAGATTTTGACATCATGATCGACTAAGTATTTGATGTTGGTATCCCCTTTGATGAACCATAACAGTTCATGAATGATGGATTTCATATGGACTTTTTTGGTGGTCAACAAAGGAAATCCTTCTTCGAGATCAAATCGCATCTGATAACCGAACACACTAAAAGTGCCAGTACCCGTACGGTCTGATTTTTTGGCTCCTTTTTCGAGGACATGACGGCATAAATCCAAATAGGCTTTCATAAGGCCTCCTTATTTTGCGAGTTCGTAAAGTGCTTCTGTGTAGATGATGGTGGCGAGAATCAGTTCATCAATGCCGATGAATTCATTCTTCTGATGAATGAAGGTTGGCTTGTCGAGGAAATGTGGACCAAAGGCGACACAATTGGGCATGGCACGTGCAAACGTACCACCACCGATGTTGATCGGTTTGGCTGCTTTGTCTCCAGTGTGTTTGACATACACAGACATGAGTTTTTTAACCAAATCAGAGTTTGGATCTTTGTAGAGCAGTAATTGATGTTTGTCCACGGTGACAGTTGCGCCATAGGGTTTAAACTGCTTCGATAGTGTAGAAACCACCTCATCAAATGATACCCCGTTGGGATAACGCAGATTCAAATGGATTTGATAGGTGCCTTTTTCTGCGATGATGACACCAAAATTGTTGGTGAGATCACCCATTTCATGATCATGATATGCTACGCCTAGTTTTTTCCCGAGATGATCATGAATGAGCTGGTTTTTCACCAAGCTCACCAATTGTGAACTGACATTGGTCTCAATGAGAAACTCAAACAAACGGTCAATGGCATTTTCACCGAACTGAGGTGTGGAACCATGTGCACTTTTCCCGACCACTTTGACGAGTATTTTGCCTTTTTCTTGAGTCACTGATCCTTCATAGCCTTTTTTGCTCAAGAACAATTGAAAATGAGATGCATAATCCTGTGTGGGATTGAGTAAGGCTGTGGCATAGTCAGGCACCATATTGTCTCTGAATCCGCCATGAATTTCAATGATGTCATTGCCATCGAGTTTTCCTTCGACAAAAATACGTGAAATGCCTTTTTCTGCATAAATCAATGGGAAATCGGCATCAGGAATGAATCCCGACACTGGCGATTCAGGATACACGCTAAAATAGTGACGCACACAACGCCATGCTGTTTCTTCGTCGTTGCCTAAAATGAGTTTGATACGTTTGGATAAAGGAACGTTCAGTTCCTTGAGAATTTTAAGTGCATAATATGCGGCAATCGTAGGACCTTTGTCATCTTCTGTGCCACGTCCATACATCTTGTTGTCGTGGATTTCAGCGCCATAGGGAGGGTAAGTCCAGTCGTTTCCGGCAGGGACAACGTCCAAATGGCCAATCATGCCAACCCATTCTTGCTGCTTACCGTATTCAATATGGCCAGCATAACCTTCGAGGTTAACGGTTTCAAAACCATCCCGCTTGCCGATGGAAAGCATGAGATCGAGTGCTTCTTTGGTTCCATGACCAAAAGGTGCACCTTGGCGTTTGGGATCAAAGGTTGTGAGTTCCGAATTGATCTTGATTAAATCCTGCAAATCCTTGATCAGCTGATCTTTACGTTTCAGTACTTCTTGTTTAAAATTGATTGACATGTTTTATCATCTCCTTTTTTTATTGTAGCATAATTTGAATGAATAGATAAAGAAACGGTGCTTTTCTTTATTTTATTAAAAATAAAAGCATAGGGTTTTCCTATGCCTTAATGGTGATGGCGCCTGTACTGACTCTTACCTTGATGAGCACTGATCCTGTTGAGGTGATGTGAGTGGTGCCTTGACTGATGCCACCTACTTTGACAACACCTACATCGGTTCTCAGATCATACCTGTAATTGGAGATGATATCCACCGTGATGGTGACTTCACCTGTTGAAGTATCAATATCAAAACCGCCTGCAGTCGTCTGTGAAACATCGACATTTCCTGTTGAACTGTTCACTTCAATATCTAATACAATCAACGTATTCTTGATGTTAACGTCGCCTGTGTCACAATTGATGGAAAGCGAATTTGCACTCAGCCCGTCAATCTTGATTTTTCCAGTGTTTGAATCCAGTTCAACTGCAACTGCAGTCACGATGGATAAGTCAATATGGCCTGTGTTTGATTCGGCCATCAAATTTTGACCTATGTTTACATTAACTAAACTTATGTTTCCAGTATTCAATTGAATATCCAGCACATCAGCATCAATTTTTTCTAATCTCACGTTGCCGGTACCCGATTGGATGACGATATTGCCATGCTGTTCAACTTGATCCATTTCGAATGCGACATCCCCTGTACCAGTAACCAAATCCAAATCAAGACTCAAATCATCTGGCAACATGATGTAAAGTGTTCTAACACTTCTAGATGATATTTTGGTCCATAAGGAAAACCACTGATGACGTTCATCTTGTTCAATGAAGAGTGTACCATCTGCTTCGGTGACTGTCCATGTGTCTTTTTCTTCATGTGCATGATATCTGATTCTGATTTGAGAACCTGCATGTTTTTCAAAAACGATATGTCTTGTATCTACTTCAATTTCCAATCGATTGATCATTTCAGTCGTATCATAGATGATTTCTGACCCATAGGCTTCATCATCGTTCAGATAGTCTTCAATCGCTTCTAAATCTAAACCCATGGTGATGGCTGCAACCAACAGTCCAAAACCAGCAACAAACATTAAAACCAACAATCCTTTGAATAACTTCATGACTGATCACCTCTTTTGGCAAGCTTGCTGAAGATGACAAGCAATTTTTTCGATAGAATCCAAACAATTTTATACAACCAAATCGATATGAGTATTGCAAATGAGAATCCCATGAGCGATATTCCAATCAATCCAAACATCTCGGCAGTCCCAAGTGTTGAAGCAGATATTTCAACAATCAAAGCGACAATACCGACAATGCTCGAAAAGAAAATAGAGAAGCTTGCAATGATAAGCGAGATCGCGATAATGATCATGACAATGTACAATATACCCAGTGGTAACAAGATCGGAGTCGATAACAGGAGTAACAGTAACTGTCTCATGGATTTTGTCGTTTTGCTGTAAGTGTCATTCACACGTTTCATGAGTATGTTTGGTGTCATCGATTTCACGATGTCTTTGATATCATAATCCGACAAGATATCATCCATCGATTCTCCTTGGGCTTTTCTGTCTTCGATGATTTCTGTATAGAAACTCACGATGTCTTTGACTTCATCTTCATAGAAATTTTTCGATAATGCTTTTTCCAGTTCTTTGATCCAGGTTTTCATCATTTTATTTCATCAGAATATCGTAGATCTTACGGACATCTTCCCATTCGTCCAAAAATTCATCGATATGCTTTTTCCCCTTTGCCGTGATTTGGTAATACTTTCGATTCCGTCCTTGAAATAGGACATTATACGTTTTCAGTTCCTCAGCTTTTTCTAACCTTCTGAGGATCGGATACAACGTCGATTCACTGATTTCAATATAAACCAGGAGGTCACTAACAATCTTGTAGCCATACGCTTCACCTCGCATAAGAATCGCGAGTACAAAAATCTCAAGGACTCCTTTTTTGACTTGCTGTTTCATACGTCACCTCCAATACTATCTTACGACTTATATTATACATTGCATAGTATAGGATGTCAATAAAAAAAGTTCATTTTTCTGAACTTTCTTCATTGGACTTAAACTCTGCTTTAGCAGAGGATGACAAGAAACTGATGCGCTCTGCGATCACCTCTAGCATGTTCAGCTTTCGATCGTCTGCGATTTCATACTTCCATGTCTGTATTCTCGCTTTAACAGCAACCAAAACACCTTTGCTGCAGTAAGACTCAATCGATGATGCTAACCCTTCCCATACGGTAATTTTGATGAAATCCGTGTCATAATTACCATCCATGTTTTTAAACGGTCTTTGTACTGCAAGCGATACATAGCTCACTTTACGTCCATCTTCAAGCACTTTAACTTCAGGATCATGTGTCAACCTTCCAACCAGAATCACTTGATTCAGCATACTGCCCTCCTTATATGCGTCCATTATAAAGATTATGTTTCAGGCGTCCAAATGACCAATTGAATAATCATTATTTCTAAAATATAGATTTTGATGAGTTGTTGAAAACACATGTGTGTTTAAAGTAATGGATAATGTGGTATCTAAAAATTATAAAAAAAAGCCTATATTTAGGCTTTTTGATTGATTAATATGCTCATCTGTGTTTTTTTCATTTCATTAAAAGATGCTCTAACTTCTTCAAATGTCATATCTGACAACAAGTCAACCACTTCGAACAATGATGAACCCATATGATAATATTTCCCATAGAGATACGCTTTGTTTTCAAGATTATTCAGCGCAAATACAAATTGTCCCAAATAAACTTTCTTATATCTGTCAAATGCTTCTTGTGTGATCATATCATACCCATCTTTGATGAGTAACTGGACAAGTACATGTTTCAACCGCTTCAATTTCTTGGTTTCAGCATAAATCATAATACTTTCAGCCTTGTTTTCGAAAGTGGTCTGGATTGAGAAACTGGAATTGATCAGTTGTTCTTCCAAAAGTTTTTCATACGCAGGAGAAGATGATCCGAGCATGATATTCAACATCATAGCGATTGCCATTTCTCGTTTGATCTGATCGATGGGTTTCATCCGTTTTGGAATCAGCTTGATGCCGATCAAGAGCTTGTCGATATTGGTCGATAGATCAATTTGGTCCAAGCGTTTTTGAGGTTTCTTCGGTTCAATCGGATAAATAATCTTTGGCTTTGATGCTGCAACCGGATGTGACAGATCATAGTTTCTAAAGAATTGCTTGATGACTTTCAGATCGACTTTTCCAGCGATCGTGACCAGTCGATTTTTCGGATGATAAAATGTCTGATGCATGTCCAAGAGAATCTCTGGTGTGACTTCCATGATCGATTCAAGTGTACCACCGATATCATAGCGAATCGGATGATGATGATAGAGATTTTCCATCAACCTGTTTTGTAATACAACATTGGGATCATCTAAATACATCTTCAATTCTTCTGCAATGATGTTTTTTTCATTTTCGACGTTTTCAGGCGTGAAATAAGGAGTATCGATCATCTTGAATAGATGTTCGAGTGCTTCCATGACGTTTTCTGTCGCTGTGAACAAATAAGATGTCTGATGATAGGATGTCATCGCGTTCGCATCGACGCCAAGCGTTGAAAACTTGCCAAACGCATCGCCATCTGGCATCGCAAATATTTTATGTTCAAAAAAATGAGCAGCTCCAAAAGGCGTATGCTTGATATGCCCCTGATCTCTGTAACTGACATCAATCCCACCATAAGGTACAGATAATTCGACATAGGTCGTATAGTAAGGATCTTCTTTAGGCAATATATGCACTTGCATACCATTCTTAAGTCTGATGATATAGACAGTTTCGTGGAAACGTTCATCAATGCGCTTGATCATGACACATCCCCCTTGAGCACGTAGACTGTATCTAAGATCAAATGATTTAAAGCCTGATTTACATCATCTAAGGTGACCAACCGAATCTCTTTCAATCGATCCTCAACGGATTCACTATAGTTCAACAGATCTCTGATGAATGCTCGTTTCGTGAGCACCGACTGGCTGTCCAGTGAGGTTTTGATCTGATGCTTATAATAAGCTTTTGCGTGCAACAACTCATCATCTGAGATGCCTTTTTCCTTCATGGATTCAACCAACTTCTTGATTTCATCGATGGCGAAGGTGACTTGCTGTTTATCAATACCAGCAGCAATCATCAGCACACCTTTGTAGTAGTCATAATTCGAACCGATGTCATAGCATAATCCCTTGTCTTCTCTGATTTCTTTAAACAGTCTCGATTCAGGATAGCCTCCTAAGACAATTTCAAGAATCACTGCTGCGTTATACAAGGGATCATGTCTGAAAATACCGAAATGGTAACCGAGTTTGACGATCGCCTGCTGAAGATCACGGGTTGTTTCTTCAATGATCTTAACGGGTCTGGGTGCTCTAAATGAGGTCTCAAAAGGCACCAGACAAGGTCTATCTTCATTGATGTATCGTTGAATGGTACTGATGGAATATTCATCCAAATGACCATTGACGACGACTTTGATGGGTGAATGTTTGATCAGTTGCTGATAATACGTCATCATCTTGTTCAAATCTAGAGCAACAACATCCGCTTTGGTTCCTGATAACGGATAAGCATAAAGATCACCTTCAAAAAAATGTTCATAGAATCTTGTCTGTGCAAACAGACGTTTTTTGTCTTCGAGTGTTTCCCACTGTTCGATGAGCATTCTTTTTTCTTCTTCAAAGATGTCTTTTGAAAACATCTGGTGACTGAAGAGCACATCCTTAAACAACTTCAAAGCGGACTCTAAAAGATCAGGGTCTTTGACAATGCCCGGATCGACCATCGTCATGATGATGGACATCACCGATAAATTGGCAAATCTCTCCACACGTATCTTAAAATAAGCCCCATATAGATTTTCAAGTGCGAGGCTCATTTTCAGTCTGGAATCGTATTGATCTGTATGCGAGGACATGAGTTTAGGTAACAAAAAACGATACGCGCTTGTCTCTTTTTTGTCCAAATCTGTCAGATAAACAGCGATTTGTATCGTTTTAAAGTCATTGGTTATGTTGATCATTAGAGACTATTCAGGGCGATTTCCATCATTTTGGTGAATGCTTCCTGTCTTTCCTGTGCAGTGGTTGCTTCATGCGTCACCAGTGAATCAGACACAGTCAAAAGACATGCTGCTTTCTTGTTCAAAGCTTTTGCATTGGCAAACAAAGCGAATGATTCCATCTCGACTGCATCTGCACCATGCTTAGCATGGATTTCTTTGTATTCTTCATGGGTCATCCGATAGAAAACATCGGATGAATGCACGGTTGCAACATGGATATCATATCCCAACTTGGATCCAGCCTTGAGGAGGCGATTGTTCAGGGATAGAGATGATGCTAGCACCTTTCGGTTGCTGACGCCCATCGTTTTCGCATAACTTGACTCAGAGTAGGCTTGTTTGACCAAAACAACGTCGTAAAGGTTCAAATCCTTGGTATAAGATCCACATGAACCGATTCTGATGATGTTTTCGACATCGTAGAACTTATACAGTTCAAACGAATAAATGCCAATGGAAGGCATACCCATGCCTGAACCCATCACTGTGACTTTTTTCTTGCCATAATATCCTGTGAATCCCCACATGTTGCGTACATTATTGATCTGTACGACATTCTTTAGGAAATTGTCAGCAATGTATTTTGCACGCAGAGGATCGCCAGGCATCAGTACAGTCTTGGCAATCAGTGATTTATCTTTTAACTCAATATGAGGTGTTGGAATCATGGTTTACACTCCGTTTCACAATATCGACACCATTGCTGGTACCAATTCTGGTTGCGCCAGCTTCAATCATCTTAAGCGCATCTTCATACGTTCTGACACCACCGCTGGCTTTGACTTCAGCGTATGTCCCAACAGTATCTTTCATCAGTTTCACATCTTCGATGCGTGCACCATACGTACCAAATCCGGTGGATGTCTTGACAAACTGTGCTTTGGCTTCAACCACCAGTTTGGATGCTTGTACGATTTCTTCTGGTGAGAGATAACAGGTCTCGATGATGACCTTGACCGTTCTGCCTTGTGCTTGTTTCACAACGCCTTCGATTTCTCTTTGAGTCGTGTGATAATCTTTTGCCTTGAGTGCATGGACATTGATGACCATGTCGAGTTCGTCAGCGCCGTCTTTGACTGCAGTTTCAGCTTCAAACGCTTTCACTTCAGGTGTGTGTGTACCGTGTGGAAATCCGATGACGGTACAAACCAAGACATCCGTTTTTTTCAGTTGATGTTTTGCGTACTTCACCCAAATTGGATTGACACAGACACTTTTAAAATCATAAGTTTTCGCTTCTTCGATCAATTGGTCGATCTGCGCTTTGTTGACAGACGCACCCAATTTGGTATGATCGATCATTTTATGTATGAACATGAATCATCACTCCTTTGTTTTGTTGAATTGAATGTATTTTTTTAACGAATAGCCCGACCAATGGGCCATTCAAAAGCACCATGATGACCGAAAATACATGAATCTGTTCAAACAGTCGGTTGGTCAGATAACCGATGATGATGGCAAGCAGAAGGAATGTGCCTTCAATCACCATTTTGGCTGCTCCAGGACTACCGACTTTTTTACTTAGGATCATCATCAGTCTTTCAAATGGAGACATGGCAAGTCCTGTGGTAATGGTCAATGAAGTTCCAATCGAAATGACGATGATGCTGATGATTGCCATCGGGATTCGAACAGTCATTGGTTGGAACCATGTGACTGGCAGTAATTCAAATAAATATTTCCATAAATCGATGAAGATGCCGACAGAGAACAATAACCCGATGGATATAATCATATCCCATGATTTCTTGCCGAAAATGAAAGCGATCAGTGAAACTGTTAAACCTGTCAAGACTGTCATTGTCCCCAGAGATAAGGGTGTAATCATGTAAATGAACCAGTTGAATGCATCAATAGGCGATGCACCAAGTCTGGCATTGATGATACCGACAATCCCGAGTGCGACAATCATAAAACCTGCAATATGTTGGAAAATCTTTGATTTCAATGCTACTCCTTCAATCCAGCAGCTTTTTGACGTTGACTTTAGTGAACGTATGGTCGATCTTGCTGAATTTATGTTTCTTCATGACCCTGAAAACTTTTGATGATGTCTTTTTTGAGATGACTTTGGTGCCCTTGATGAATCCAGGAACATCAAAGAGATATTTTTCCACGAGTGGAAGCCATTCAGTATAGGATACGACCTGAATGGTGTTATTTGCACGATAAAAAATGTAATCAATATAGGGTGGAAAGACAGTCAGTGCATGTTCTTGCCACTCAATACCAATGACAAACTCTTTTTTCTCAGTGGTCAGCAAATGATACTTGGGGACATATGTCTCCAATTCCTTATAGTAATTTTGGAGTTCTACCAAATCGTCTAAGTACCGCAAAACAGAATGTAGTTTATCCTTGCCAATCATTTGGTAATCGGATAAGAGCACTGGATTTTTAGCGATGTATGCTTTTTTGACCATATCAAATACCTTCAAGACAACATCCATCTTGAATGGGAGAACGTCTTCAAACATTTCGTTATAGACATGGAAATCATAGGCATCACACACTTTTTTGACCATCTCAAAGCAATGCTTTGCAAT
>DITG01000086.1 GCA_002422045.1 Acholeplasmataceae bacterium UBA6190 | reverse complement strand
GACAAGTGGTTCATCATCATGCTATCGACGATGATGATCCCGATTCAAGTCATCTTGATTCCGACCTACATCATGTATGCTCAAATCGGATGGCTCGGAACGAGACTACCACTGGTTGTTCCTGCGTTCTTTGGTGGTGGTGCTGCATTCTATATCTTTTTACTCAGACAGTTCTTCAAAGGTATTCCCAAAGAACTTTCAGAAAGTGCCATCATCGATGGTGCAAATCACTTCCAGATTTTCATCAAGATCATGTTGCCGTTATGTAAGCCAGCCATCATCACTGTGGCACTCTTCACCTTCATGGGCACGTGGAATGATTATTTCGGACCGCTCATTTTCTTATCCAATCCGGAGCACTGGACCTTAGCTTTAGGACTCAGAGCATTCCAGATGCAGTTTGGTGGCAGATTCGATCTCATGATGGCTGCAGCGATACTGATCATGTTACCAACGCTTGTCTTATTCTTTTTCACACAGAAATCATTCATTGAAGGTATTACTTTCACTGGAATCAAAGGTTAGGAGGATAACCATGAAAAAACTCATTGTCTTATTGATGATTGTATCGAGTCTGTTTCTCATCACTGCGTGCGGTGAAGATGAGGCAGGTGACAAGATTGTGATCGATTTTTGGCACATGTCACCGGTGGGCTCAACATCCTATTCAGGGATGAGATCCATCATCACAACGTTCAACGAATCCCAAGACACCTATTTCGTCAAGGGGACAGGATTTTCATTTTGGGATTACTGGGATAAGATCAACATCGCAGTCTCTTCAAAAACAGCACCTGATCTAGGTCTTTCAACGATCGATGATGTTGAAGCACGTGCGAAGTCTGGTGTACTTTACAACATCTCTGATTTGATTGAGGCTGATACATCAGGTGTCGATGAAATCGATTTGACTGAATTCAGACAAAGCCAACTCAATTTCGCAACCTACCAGAATGACTTATTCGCGATGCCATTTTCAGCAACCACACGGGCACTCTATTACAATCTAGACATGTTCGCTGAAAAAGGACTCGATGCCAGTGATGTTCCAACCACTTGGGCTGAACTTGAAGCTCTGGCGAAGCAGTTTGATGTTGTGAGCGGCAACCAGATTCAGCGGCTCGGTTTTGATCCAACCTATGGCAATGCGACCTATCATGGCTGGTTATGGCAAGCGAATTTGGATTTCTTTGATGCAAATAGAATGCCAACCTTAAACACTCAAGGTCATATCGATGTCTTGAACTGGATCAAGAACTTCAACAGCAACTTTACCAGAGCACAGTTATCGTCTTTTGGCGAAAGCAATCAGCTGTTGGGTATCAATGTGTTTGCTGCTGAGAGAGTCGCGATGATTGTCGAAGTAGACGGGCTCTATCAGATCATCAAGGATGCGGGTGCAAGTTTCAATTACGGTGTAGCCCCCATTCCGATTCCTGAAGGTGGCAGACATGTCAACTGGGGATCTGGATTCTCGATTGAAATGTATAACAACAACAAAGGCGAAGATGATCAAAGAGACGGAGCATTTGAATTCCTGAAATATCTGTTATCCAAAGATACTCAAATCCGATTGGCAGAAGTCAACGGATGGATCATGAGCCACATTTCAGCGATGGAAGAGTATGTCGAAGGCGACCCAATCTTGGAAGCATTACTGTCTCAAGTTGATTTCGCCATCGATAAAGTGTTCATTCCTTATGCGCCATCTTGGCACGGGAATGACTGGCAGCCTTATTACACACAAGCGTTATCCGGAGATTTGACGGTCGAACAAGCACTTGCTCAAGCAAGAGCCAATTACTTGCAAAAGAAGCAGAACTACGATACCGTTAATCCTTAAATCTAGATCTTAAAGAGGTTTTTATGAAAACACTAACCATGCAGAAACTGAAGAAGCAGGAAAACCGAATGGGTTATCTGTTTGCATCCCCCTGGCTGTTTGGCCTGATTGTTTTGGGTATGTTTCCGATCCTTGCATCGTTTTATATCAGTTTCACCAATTATGACATGTTATCAATGCCAAGATTCATCGGATTTGCCAATTACAGAATCTTATTCACCAATGATAACCTGTTTTGGAAAAGCATGGGCAATACCATGTATCATGTCGTCATCGCGATTCCACTCGGCATCGTGGTCGGTGTTGCACTAGCGCTTTTACTCAATAACAAGATCAAGGGCATGAGTATCTATCGCACACTCTTTTATTTACCCAATGTCGTGAGTGTCGTTGCCATGAGTTTGCTCTGGTTATGGCTATTCAACCCAAACTTTGGGATTGTCAATGAAATCTTGGGTCCGATATACAGGTTACTCGATATGGAACCCTTAAGATGGCATCAGGCGGTTGAAACATCCAAGATGACACTGATCATCATGGGACTTTGGAGTGCTGGTGGTTCGATGGTCATCTATCTTGCCCAGATGCAAGATATTCCGACAACCCTTTATGAATCTGCCGAAATCGATGGTGCGAACTGGATCAAGAAAACCATTTATATCACCTTGCCACTCATGACACCTTCAATCTTCTTCAATTTCATCATGGGTATTATCGGTGGATTCCAAGTGTTTACGATTGCATACATCATGACCTCAGGCGGACCTGCGCAATCGACTTATTATTACGCGTATTACATGTTTGACAAGATGATTGCTGATCAACAGATGGGTATGGCCTCTGCGATGGCATGGATCTTGCTTGTGATTGTATTGTTCTTTACGGTGATCGCTTTACGTCTGAATAAGTATGTTGTCTATTTGGGCGATGAAAGTTGAGAATAGACTTAAAAAAATAGAAAAAGGGAGAATTGAAATGAGAAGAATTGTATCACTTTTAGTCCTTGCGCTGTTCGTGTTCGCACTGTCGGCATGTTGGCCAGGGGAAATTGAAGTTTCAACGACCTTCAATGCAGATGGTTCTGGAACACGTTATATCATCTTGGATGTCATGGATGATACTTTATCAGCAACTGCTATCACAAACCCAGACGATCCAGCGGGTACTGAAGGCAAGGGTGCTGTCTTGAATGACAAGCACATCACGGGTGGTTTGATTGCGATTCAAACTTGGCTAGAAGAAAATGCACCTGATTTTATCACTGTGCATGATGCCAAAGTTGAAGGCTATCACCGCATTTTCACGATGAGTTTTGATTTTGATGATTTCGATGATTTCTTGGACAAATACGAACAACTCGTGAATCTGAGTCCAAACATGTCATGGGATGACTTTGATGAAGACGAATATCCAACACTTGAAGTGACTGGTGGCTTCACGAAGACACTCACATTCAAAGAATCGAAAGCAATCGTTCAAGCATCCTTGGACTGGGCAATCGATGGTATCTTCAATTCGATTTATGATGCTGCGGACCTTGCAGGATTTGTTGGTAAAGCTGATATTTCTGTCCTTGCAAACTACACTGTCACCATCAATGAAGGCGAATATGAAGAACTGCGTTTCTACGATCCAGCAGCGGTTGATGGCACAGGCACTGGCAAGGTGATCTTTGTGGTTTCTGAAAACTTCACTGCAACTGGCGAATTTCTTAACACTGGTTTGATCGTTGGCTTGGTATTAGGCGTTGTCGCTGTCGCAGCTGGCGGAGCATTCGTGTTCTTGAAGCTGAAGAAGAAAGCATAATTTTGACATGCTGAAAGAAGTTTATCGAAAGTTCACAGATATAGTTTATGTCAATTTACTGTGGATCCTGGTAAGCTTTTTAGGCTTGTTCGTGACCGTTGGTGCAGCCACCACGGCCATGTTTTCAGTCACATTTCAACTGTTAAAAAAGAACGAGCCGACCAATGTGTTTTCCTCCTATGTGAAAAGCTTCAAAGCAAACTTTGTTGCGAGCACATTGGTCTGGCTATTTCTGGTTTTAGCATTCTTACCGCTTTATATGATGTACAATTACGGATTAAATCAAGATATCCCATGGTTATCTGTGATTGCAATCGTCGGATTTTATCAGTTATTGATCTTTACTCTATACATTTTTCCAGTGATGGCGGTCTTCAAGACAACATCTATCTTACAATTGATCAAGAATGTCATCATCATGGCCAACACGAATCTCTGGACCAACATAAAAATCATCGGTAGTCTGGCGTTTGTCGTTTTGCTGGTGGTGATGATTCATGAAAGCATGCTTTTAATTGGTATTGGTATCTACGGCATTTTAGTGAGTTTTCACTTAAACATCATTTTCAAACCCATCTATGCAAAACTTGGCGTTTTAGACGAAGAAGGAGAAATCCGATGAGTTATCTCAATTTCAAATCACAATACAATCGTTTTCCGGTGATTCCGATCAGCAGTGCGCAAAGCATCATCAAGGGTTCAACAGACATCGCAAAACATCTCTATCGCGAAAGTGGCGTGATTGTTTTCGAAACATACCCTGGCATTGATCTTTTTAATTTTAGAAAACAGATCATTGAGAAACTGAATCCAGAAGAAATCATCAACATTGAACATTACGCAAAACCAGAATCTGAAATCGATCTGATGTTGGAAAAAAACATCACAAGCGATCGCGTTTTTGGTCTATATGCGCATCATACGATTCGAGATTTTTACAATCAGTATACGCTTGAAGAATTATCAGACATGATTTCAAAGAAAAAGGGACTGACTGTCATTTACGGCACAGGTGCAAGCCTGATCAAGGGGAATGTTCTTGTTCATGTGAGTCTTTCGAGATGGGAAATCCAGCTCAGATTCAGACGCGGAGCATCCACGATGTTCAAGCATAACCCTGATGAAGATATTTTAAGAAAATATAAACGAGGTTATTTTGTCGATTGGCGGGTTGCAGACCGCATCAAGCATGAAATATATCCGAAACTGGATTATATCATCGACGATAATGATCAACATCTTCCTAAAATGATCTCAATAGAACTTTATGAACAAGGTTTAGATACATTGATCCAAAGACCCTTCCGCATGGTGCCTTATTTTGATCCAGGCGTTTGGGGCGGACAATGGATGAAAGAAGTATGTCATCTGGATCCCAAAGAAAAGAGTTACGCCTGGAGTTTTGATGGTGTTCCTGAAGAAAATTCGATTCGAATGGGGTTTGAAGATGAATTTTTTGAAATTCCTGCTCAAGATGTTGTCGATTTTAGAACAAGGGCTTTATTAGGGGACAGAGTGCATGGCAGATTCGGTAGACAGTTTCCGATTCGTTTTGATTTCTTGGATACCATGGAAGGTGGCAATCTTTCCCTTCAGGTACACCCTTTGACCGAATACATCACAGAACAGTTTGGCATGACCTACACACAAGATGAGTCTTATTATATACTGGATACAAAGGCAGATGGCGTTGTCTATCTCGGTTTCAAGGAAGATTTGGATGTCAATCAGTTCAAGAAAGATTTACTGGATGCCTCCAAGGGACAATTGGATTTTCCTGCGGATCGTCACGTGAATGTGATTCAGGCAAAAAAACATGATCATTTCCTGATTCCTGCAGGTACGATTCACTGTAGTGGTAAAAATACCATGGTCCTAGAGATTTCAGCCTGTGTCTATATTTTTACCTTCAAACTTTGGGACTGGGGCAGACTCGGACTCGATGGCAAACCAAGACCTGTTCATCTTGAACACGGACTGAAGAACTTGCAATATGACAGAAGAACATCATTTGTCCAAAAAGAGCTTGTCAATGCCATCACTAAAATCAGTGAGACAGAAGAAGTCACTGGACTTCATGAACGCGAATTTCTAGAAACGAGACGTTTTTCTTTCAAGGATGTCGTTGACATTTCAACGAAGGGCTCTGTCAATATGGCCAATCTTGTCTCTGGCCAAAAAGCAACCATCGAATCTGTTGACGGCTCGTTTGAACCCTATGAGATTCATTATGTTGAAACATTCATCGTTCCTGAAAAAATCAAAAACTATCGAGTGCGTTGTCATGATGATGCCTGCATCCTGATGGTTGCCCATGTGAGGTAAAAACTGATGATTGAATACATTGTGATTGCCCTATGTCTGATCTTGATCCCTGTGATTGCATATATCACCTTCAGGAAAGGGATTAAAAAAGGCGCTGATGATTTTTTCAAGTTACTCGTCTCTTTCGGATTCGAGAGCAAAGTCAGTGCGTTTCGTGAACTGAACCGATTGGCATCACCAAAAGGCGTCGTTTTCTTAGGCGATTCCATCACTCAAGATTATCCGGTTTCCGAATTTTATAGCGATGAACATGTCTACAATCGAGGCATTGGTGGTGATACCACCGAAGGCGTTTTAAAAAGACTGGATGTCTCAGTCTTTGAGCTACAACCGAAGACAGTCGTCATGTTGATTGGAACCAATGATTTCGCACTGCTGGATGCAACTCCTGAGATGGTTTCTGCTAACATTGAACGCATCATCACGATGATCAAAGCGTTTGATCCAACGATAGAGATCATCTTGGAATCCATTTATCCTGTCAATCCTAAGATCGATCCTTTCACTGTTGGAAAACGTACCAATTCAAGCATCATGAAAACCAACATGATGCTCAAACAATTATCTCATGTAACGTTTGTTGATGTTTATCCATTATTGATTGATCAGGACGGAAATCTCGATCGAGCCTATTCGCATGACGGTCTTCATGTCAATATGAAAGGTTATCGAATGATCACCGATGTCATCAAAACGATACGATAGATCAGGCAACTGATCTTTTGTTTAGACAAACAGGGTAGACATCAGACCTCTTTTTCATTATAATGATTGTGGGTGAACCTATGAGCGACATACTATTTCTAAAACCCGTCTTCAAAGAGCGTATTTGGGGCGGACAAAGACTTCAAACTGAATTTGGATATGAGATACCTTTCGAACGTACTGGCGAGTGCTGGGCGATTTCTGCGCATCCTAACGGTGCATCGCTTGTGACTGAGGGTCCCTATCAAGGTAAGACCCTTGATGTGGTTTATGCCAAATACAGACATCTGTTCAACCATCATCCATCAGATAGGTTTCCACTCCTGACAAAGATACTGGATGCCAATGATGACTTATCCGTTCAGGTGCATCCTGATGATGCTTACGGATTAAAAGTAGAACAAGATTTAGGGAAAACAGAATGCTGGTATGTGCTGGATGCAATTGAGGGTGCAGAAATCATTTACGGGCATACGGCAGAATCCAAAGCTGAATTGAAACAGATGATTGAAAACGGACAATGGAAAGAACTCTTGATCCATCAGAAAGTCAAGAAAGGCGATTTCATTTATGTGCCCTCTGGCACGATCCATGCCATCGGGAAAGGAATCTTGATCTTGGAATCTCAACAATCCTCTGATACGACGTACCGTCTTTATGACTATGATCGCGTGGATGATCAAGGCAAAACAAGAGAGCTTCATATCGAAAAATCGATTGATGTGACCCGAACACCGCACATCACAGAAAATCTTTCCATCAAGACTGCTCAATTCAATCAATCTGTCATCACTACTTTTGTGAGTAACGCGTTTTTCACTGTTGAAAAATGGGATATTATCGAATCTCTATCCTTGAAAACCAATCATTTCAAGCTGATGAGTGTCATCGATGGATCAGGTTTCATCAATGGACACCCCATTCAAAAGGGTAGTCACTTCATCATCACAGCCATGGCCAAAGATATCCATTTCAAAGGCAATCTATCCTTAATCTGTTCTTATGTTTAAGACATGCATCTCATGATGTATGTTTTTTTGTTTCGTTTGAGTGTTGCTTGATTATTCTTTAAAAATAGCGTATCATCATGATGAAGAAAGAGGTATGATGCGATGAAAATGTTAATCTACGTCATGAACAGACCTGAATTACTCGATAAATTCTTAAAAGAACTAGCTAAAAATCAAATCAAGGGCGGTACCATCATTGATTCTACGGGAATGGGTAGAAGACTTGCCGGAAATGATGATATCCCATGGATTGGATCACTCCGTGCTGTTTTTGACATGCCACGTGCCGAATCTAAAACGATTCTACTCGTCTTACCCGATGAACAAGTCGATGTTGTCTATGGTATCATCAATACCATTTCAGGTGATTTATCCAGACCGAATACTGGGATTGCCTTCACTCTCCCCATTGATTCTGTCAAAGGCTACAAAGGATAGGAGATCTTATTTTGGGCATCACGATTTTACTCTATACATCGATCATTTTGGCAACTGGCCTTCTCTTTGGCAAAGCTGCCAAAGCATTACATTTACCCAATGTCACCGGCTATTTGGTCGGTGGTTTGTTATTAGGACCTTCAGTTTTGGATATCATTCCGCATGGTACCATTGATTTGATGCACATCGTTTCAACGGTTGCTTTAGGTTTTATCGCGTTTTCCATCGGCAATGAAATGAAGATATCTTATTTCAGAAGAGTAGGTTCTGAAATCAGAGCGATTATCTTGTCTGCAACACTCCTTTATGAACTCTTTGGTCCAGTGATCACGAAGATTGCACTCACCAAGGCTGGAGATATTCAAGTATTGTCGAAAGAAGCCAAACATGAATCATAAACTATCGATACTTTATGCAATCTTAGCTGCTGTACTCTATGCAATCAGTACACCACTAGCAAAAATGCTGCTTATCGAATTATCGCCAATTTTCATCGCAAGCCTACTTTATTTAGGCGCTGGAATTGGGATGTTGATCGTTTGGTATATTCGTCACAAAAAAACAATTCAAACCTACAAAAAATTCACAAAAACTGAGTTGCCTGCAATTCTTGGTATGATTTCACTGGATATCATCGCACCGATTGCTCTACTTTTCGGGTTAAACATGAGTTTACCTGAAAATGTAGCACTACTCAATAACTTTGAGATTGTAGCAACCTCACTGTTTGCATTCTTTCTTTTCAAAGAAGCCATTCCAAAACGATTAAGATTTGCCATCGTGCTCGTCACATTGGCTTCAGTCATCTTATCGGTTGAAGATGTCGCTGCATTTCAGTTTTCAATCGGTTCTTTATTTGTAATCATTGCAGCACTCTCATGGGGTCTTGAGAATAATTTTACGAGAAAATTATCCTATCATGATCCGTTATCCGTTGTTATCATTAAAGGTATTTTTTCAGGATTAGGATCTTTAGCAATTGCATTTTTTGTAGGAGAAGTTTCAAGTCATCTCACCTATATATTTCTGACACTGTTTTTGGGTTTTGTCGCATATGGATTCAGTATCTTTCTCTATGTGAGTGCTCAAAGAGAACTCGGTGCAGCAAAAACTTCGGCATTCTATGCATTTGCCCCGTTTGTTGGTGCGATACTCTCTCTGTTGATTTTTCAAGAAATGCCTGGATATAACTTTTTCATTGCACTCGTCATCATGGGAATCGGTTCCTATTTTGCAGCAACTCCAGGAACTAAAAAAGTAAGCAATAATACTTGATTAAACAATGCATCAAAAAAATGATTCCCAGTCAACGTGGGAATCATTTTCATTATAGGATTTATGATGATTGTATTGTTCTTGTATAACAACGTCTACGTTTATGCTCGACGTAATCAAACTCTTTCCATTGGTTTTGGATACCAACATTCAATTCCAGTTCAGGACCCGTTTCAGCGAGTTTTACACCATGTTTAATCCCAGTAGCAATACCATCTTCGAACATCATCGCGATGATACCTCTATTTTGATGTTTGGGATCAATCGCTATAAATCCAGCTTCGATGATTTCATGTTTCTTGAGTGCTCTCAAATATCTGATCAATCCGAATGGGAATAACTTGCCATTGCTCTTTTTGGTCGCTTGAGCAAATGATGGCATGATGAGGGTCAGACCCACCACATTGCCTTCCTTATCCAGAACAAACCAGATGTATTCCAAGCTCACCAGTGCAATCATTTGCTTGATGTAATAATCCATGACCTTCCTTGAAATCGGGAAGAAGCCATATAAATCATTGAAGGCAACGTTGTACATGTCAAATGCGGGATAAATGTATTGAAACAAGTCTTTCTTCCGATCACACTTGATTAATTGATAGCCATAGCGTTTCCGTGCAATCTCAGCACCACGTCTGACTTTTTCTGAGACTTCCTTGGGCCAGAAGATCTGTTTTTCTGTCCAGTCAGCATCTTTGACAAAGCCAAGTTTTTCAAGATGCTCCATATAATAAGGATGATTATAGACTGTGATGAACATGTTTGCCTGGTCAAATCCATGAACCAGCATGCCTTGTCTGTCAAGGTCGGTGAAACCGATGGGTCCGATCAAGGTATCCATTCCCTTAGACTTCACCCAGTTTTCAACGGCACCGATTAAGGCTTTCGTGACTTCGATATCATCAATCATATCGATTCTCGTGAATCTGCCTTTTTTATACTGATAAAACTCATTTAATTTATGATTGATGATGCCACCAATTCTGCCCACAACTTTCTTACCATCATAGGCAAGAAAACGAATCGCTTCGCAGTATTCGAATACCGGGTTTTTCTTCGGATTGAATACAGTTCTTTCATCTAGGGAAAGTGCTGGGACAAAGGGTTCAACATGTTTATACATTTTGTTCGGAAATTCTGTAAAAATCCAAGATTGGCGTGCGGTTTTGACTTCTTTGATCGTGATCATTTGAGACACCTCATTTCAATTACCATCATTGTAACGCATTATGTTAAAAAACTCAATGTTTAGCCAAAACTCTTTCTTTGAAAAAAATCTATGTTATAATGAGACAGGTTAAATATAGCGAAGAAATATAAAGGAGAATTACAATGAAAGTCGAAAAAATCTCAAGCAACCGTGTGCGTTATACCTTTGATGTCACACCCCATGAATTCGAGCACGGACTCGAGCACGCCTTTGATCATGTCCAAAAAGATGTTGAAATCAAAGGATTTAGAAAAGGTCATGTCCCAAGAAATGTCTATGAAGCAAAATTCGGTGTCGAATCTTTGTTCGAAGACGCACTGAATCACGTGCTTCACCACAAATATCATGATGCACAAAACCACGAAGAGTATGAAATTGTCGGTCAGCCAGAAGTTGAAGTCGATTTCAATAACGTCAAGCGCGGCGAAGTGTTCCAAGTCTCACTGGTTGCCCCAGTGAAGCCAGAAGTCACACTAGGCCAATACAAAGGTATCGAAGTGAAGAAGCTTGCTACCGTTGTCACTGATTCCGAAGTGAATGCTGAAATCAAAAGACTACTTTCCGAAGGTGGTTCACTCGAACCCAAAGAAGGTCTCCTTGAAAAAGGCGATACTGCAATCTTTGATTTCAAGGGATTACTCGATGGCGTCGCTTTTGAAGGCGGTACTGCAGAAAACTACAGTTTAGAAATTGGATCTAACCAATTCATTCCAGGATTCGAAGACCAGATGGTCGGACTCAAAACTGGCGATGAAAAAGACATTCATGTCACATTCCCAGAAAACTATCAGGCTGAAAACTTAGCTGGCAAACCAGTGGTCTTCCAGATTAAACTGCATGAAATCAAGACGAAGACTCAAGTAGAATTAAATGATGCATGGGTTGAATCCTTGAACAAAGAAGGCGTCAAGACCGTTGCTGAATTGACAGTATCCACCAGAAAAGAACTCGAAGACAAGAAAGTTCAAGAAGCTAAAAACGTTCAAACGAACATCATCATGGATACACTCCTAAATGGTGCAACTTTAGACATTCCACAAGCGATGATCGATGAAGAAATCAAGCAAGCGAAAGAAAATGTCGAACAGCAAGCCAAGCAATATGGTCTTGAAATGGATATGTTCTTACAACTTTCAGGTGTTGATAAAGAAACGTTTGAAAAGCAAATTGCTGATGAATCTGCAAAGCGTGTAAAAACAACGCTCGTGATCGAAGCGGTTGCTAAAAAAGAAGGATTTAAAGCAGATGAAACAGAACTTGCAAACAAGTATACAGAGTTATCTGCAAAATACAACATGCCCGTTGAAGAAATCAAGAAGTACATCCCTCAAAAAGCGCTTGAATCTGACATCGCTTTGAACAAAGCATATCAGTTCATCTTAGATTCTGCAGTCGAAAAATAGAAAAAGGGACCTCGGTCCCTTATTTCAAAACAGAGAATTGGCACTCGTGCATATAGATTGCAAATTGTGTCCGTTATGGTATAATATGAGTGAATACAACAAAAGGAGAAAAACACATGGAACTATCCAAAAGTCTTCCTGCGATTGTCGTTCGTGGTACCATCCCCATCCCTAATAATGATTTCAGAATTGAAGTCGGCAGAAAAGTATCGTTAAAAGCCGTCGAAGAAGCTGAAAAGAATTTCGGAAGCTATGCAGTCGTCTTAATTCAGAAGAATCCGATGATTGAAGAGCCTACCATGGAAGACATTGAACCGTATGGCGCACTTGTCAAAGTGCAAATGAAAATCAAATTGCCCAATGATGCTTACAAAGTTAAGTTGTCCGTACTCTCCAGAATCAAGGTCAAAGAGTATTTTTTAACCGAGCCTTATTTCGTGGTCGAATACGATGAAAAAGAAACGATTGGTGGCAACGTCGATGAAGAAGTCACTTTGATCAAGATGATCGTGACAGAAGTTGCCAACAATGCAGCAACCATTTTAGTCCCAAACAACAACGTTCTTGAGAAAGTCCAACAGGGATTATCTTCTGAAAAGGTGTGCGATTTGGTTGTTTTTAACCTGAAATCACCGGATCAGACCAAGTACAGATATCTTGAAGAACAGAATTTAAACAATCGTCTGAGAATGCTTTTAGAAGATATCAACAAGCAAAAGATGATTGTCGATTTGGAACAGAAGATCAACGATGAAATCAAGAAATCAATCGATGAAAACCAGAAAGAATACTATCTCAGAGAAAAGATGAGAGCCATCCAGAACGAACTTGGCGACAAGGCGAAGAAGGAAGAAGAAATCGATGAACTGAGAAAGAAGATTCTGCAAGCGAAGATGCCTAAGAACATCGAAGAAAAAGCGCTTCAGGAACTGAACCGTTACCAGAATACACCACAA
>DITG01000128.1 GCA_002422045.1 Acholeplasmataceae bacterium UBA6190 | reverse complement strand
ATAAACGAGCTTATGATTCAGAAATATATGGCACTCAGGATATCACCGATATTCATGATGAAGTCATCTATACGATACCGTATCATTTAACAGATCCGCTTCATCTTTCTATCTCCAAATTGGTTGATGCTTTAAAGGATCTCGATCATATGCTTGTTTATGCTCATGTCGATAGAGAAAAACATTCAGGATTGAAACATGTGCAGGATGTCAAACCGGATGCCATCGAACTGACAAAGCATCACCATCCTGAGTTCATCAAAAAGCACCATTTGGATCATCATCAAATCCTCATCAATTCAGATGCACATCAGATCACAGAGATCAGTGAATGCACGGATCAAAACGTCATTGAACTTGAAAGTTTAACGATAGAAGCTTTCTTTCAATACTTCGGACATGGATGATTTAGCAGCTTACTTACTGGATATCATCCAAAACTCGATTACAGCGCAAAGCAATCTCATCCTCTTAACTATCGAAGAGCGAGAAAACTTAAGCATCATCATTGAAGATGACGGTGTTGGCATGAGTGAAAAAGTACTTTCACAAGTCACTTCGCCTTTTTATACGACCCGAACGACACGCAAAGTTGGACTAGGACTTCCACTGGTGAAAATGCTTTGTGAACAGACCGATGGACAGTTTCATCTGTCATCGACCGAAGGTTTAGGTACAACGCTCAAACTGATCCTCAATCACAGACACATTGACATGCCACCTTTTGGCAATCTTGGCGAAATGATTTACACTGTGAGCATTCATCAAGATGTCAGTGAGTTTCTATTTTCATTTTCAAGTATGCATGGCAAGTTCAACTATAGGCTATCCGAAGTCAGAAGTATGTTTCAAGAAACACTGGCAACCTACGATGTGATGCAAGGTATCATGTCTTGGATTAACAACGAAATCAACACCATCAGAGGTATAACGAATGAAATCACTTGACGATTTAAAACAATTAAGAGATGAAGCACTGAAAAAAATGACGATGCGCTATGTCAAAGGTGGCATCCGCATTCAAGTCGGTATGGGTACTTGCGGGATTGCTTCGGGAGCAAGACCTATTTTGCAATCTTTCCTCGAACAAATTCAATTGCATGAGCTATCCAATGTGGTGGTCACACAAGTCGGATGCATGGGCGAATGTGCCTATGAGCCCATGGCTGAACTGATTGATGAAAGTGGTCAGTCGTTTGTGTATTGCAACCTGACAACATCCATGGTCAGAGATATCATCGAAAAACACATCATCAATCATGAGCCGATTGAAAAGTATCAGCTCACGGCGAAAAAGGGGTAAATAGACATGCTAGAACGTATCCAAATTCTCATCTGTGGCGGTACAGGCTGTCTGTCCTCACATTCCAAAGAAATCAAAGCGAAATTCGAAGAAACGCTGGATCTCATGTCGATGAGAGACGAAGTCGGACTTGTACTCACAGGTTGTTTTGGCTTGTGTGAAAAAGGTCCTGTGGTCATTGTCTATCCCGATGAAACCTTTTATTCGCATGTCACGATCAATGATGTCAAGAAAATCTGTGAAGAACATCTTTTAAAAGGTAGACCAGTTGAGTCACTCATGATCAAGAATCCAGAAGACAAAACAAGAATCAAGAACATGAGCCAGTTAAAATTCTACTCGAAACAAAAAAGAGTGGCACTGCGCAATTGTGGCAATATCAATCCCCTTGAAATAGAAGAATATATTGCCAAAGACGGCTATCTTGCCCTCGGCAAAGTCCTCGCTGAAATGACACCTCAGGATGTTGTTGATGAAATGATCAAGAGCGGTTTGAGAGGTCGAGGTGGTGGTGGCTTCTCGACGGGTAAGAAGTGGCAATTCGCTAAAAACTCTGTTTCTGACAAGAAATATGTCATCTGTAACGCTGATGAAGGTGATCCAGGTGCTTTCATGGACCGTGCTGTGCTTGAAGGTGATCCTCATTCCGTTTTGGAAGCGATGGCGATTTGTGGCTATGCCATCGGATCCGATCAAGGATACATCTATGTCCGTGCTGAATATCCAGTAGCGGTTGAACGACTCAAGATTGCGATTGAACAAGCGCAATCCTATGGTTTGTTAGGCAATCATCTGTTTGGCACAGACTTTAATTTCAATATTGATATTCGACTTGGTGCCGGTGCTTTCGTCTGTGGTGAAGAAACAGCGTTGATCGCATCGATTGAAGGTTATCGCGGCATGCCAAGACTCAAACCTCCCTTTCCAGCAGTCAGAGGCTTATGGGGCAAACCAACCAATGTGAATAACGTTGAAACGTTTGCCAATGTGCCTGTCATATTCCTTAAAGGCGCTGACTGGTTCAAAACCATTGGCACTGAAAAATCGAGTGGTACCAAAGTGTTCGCCTTGGGCGGAAAAATCAACAATACAGGTCTTGTAGAAGTACCCATGGGAACAACACTGCGTGAAATCGTGTTTGATATCGGTGGGGGCATTCCCAATAAACGCAAATTCAAAGCGATCCAAACCGGTGGTCCTTCTGGGGGCTGTATCACCGAAAAAGACTTGGATACGCCCATCGATTTCGAAAACCTGACCGCACTCGGTTCCATGATGGGTTCCGGTGGCATGATCATCATGGATGAAGACAACTGTATGGTTGACGTTGCAAGATTCTATCTTGACTTCACCGTTGACGAATCCTGCGGCAAATGTACGCCTTGCAGAGAAGGTACCAAGCAAATGCTCGATATCCTCAACCGAATCTGTGATGGATTTGGAACGATGGAAGATATCGATGAACTCGAAAGACTTGCACATATGATTCAAGAAACATCGCTTTGCGGTCTTGGGCAAACAGCACCCAACCCTGTGTTATCCACACTTAAACATTTCAGACATGAGTACATCGCCCATGTGCTTGAGCACACATGTCCTGCAGGCGTTTGTCGTGAATTGACGAACTTCGTCATTGACGAGCATTGTATCGGTTGTACCAAGTGTGCGAGAAGCTGTCCAGTCAATGCGATTTCAGGATGGCCAAAACAAATGCATACGATTCATCTTGATTTATGCATCCGTTGCGGTGCTTGTAAGAAAGCATGTCCGGTCAATGCCATTACCAGTCAGCCGATGCATCAGGAGGTCCGTTCATGACAAAAGATGTTCATATCAAAATCAATGGGTTCGATCTGATTGCCAAGTCCGATGAAACCATTTTGAAGGTTGCGGAAAGAAACAAGATTTTTATTCCAAGACTCTGTTACTTTGAAGGCGTTCACGAAGAAGGTAACTGTCGTGTTTGCTCAGTCAAAATCAATAACCAGAAAAACTTAAAACCAGCCTGTAAGACCTTGGTTGACGAAGGCATGAACATCATCACAGATGATATTGATGTCTACAATGCTGTCACCATGAATCTAGAACTTCTTGCACACAAACACCATTTCGAATGCTTCAATTGCTCAAGAGAAGACAACTGCGAATTTTTGGATCTTTTAAGAGTCTATTCGGTCGAAAACGAATTGACCCATCTTTATGGCTATCATGATGCGACACGTTACTTTTCAGATTCATCCGATGTACTCACCATCGATTCCTCAAAGTGCATTTTATGTGGCAGATGTGTATCTGCCTGTGAAGCGTTCACAGGACTTGGAATCTTGAACTATAATGAACGTGGTTCTGAAACCTATATCGGACCAGCACTCTTTCACAATTTAGAAGATGCAGGTTGCATCTACTGTGGCAAATGCATTCAAGCCTGCCCAACTGGAGCACTCCGTGAAAAAGATGATATCCGCGAATTTGAGCTTGCGCTTCGAAACAAGAAGAAGAAAGTTGTCGTCCAGGTCGCACCTTCCATTCGTGCGACACTTGGAGAAGAGTTTGGCATGCCCATTGGAACCAATGTCGAAGGACAAATGTTTGCAGCACTGAAAGCGCTAGGTGTTGATGAAATCATGGACACCAACTTCACTGCAGACTTAACCATCCTCGAAGAAGGCACAGAATTCATTGACAGACTGAAAAACAACGGACCCTTTCCGATGTTTACCTCATGCTCACCAGGTTGGGTGAACATGCTGGAACTCTATTATCCTGAATTTATTCCCAATCTGTCTTCTTGCAAGTCTCCACAACAAATGGCAGGTGCCTTAATCAAGACACACTATGCTCAAACAATGAATTTGAAACCAGAAGAGATCATTTCTGTATCCATCATGCCCTGTATTGCCAAAAAAGCGGAAGCGAAACGCCCAGACATGGGCAGAGACGGCTATCAGGATGTCGATATCGTCTTGACCACTCGCGAACTAGCACGAGTCATCAAGCGTCATAAAATCAACTTTGAAAAACTAGAGCCAATCAAACCCTATGGCCAACTTGCATCCTATACAGGTGCAGGCACCATCTTTGGTGCAACCGGTGGTGTGATGGAAGCGGCACTTAGAACCGTTACCGAAATTTTAGAAGGTCATTCGACACCGATCGAATTCAAAGAGCTCAGAGGCACTCAGGACATCAAAGAAGCGACTTATATGATTCAAGGCACGCCTGTTCGGGTTGCTGTTGTCCATGGAGGTGTTGCCATAGGGCAATTCATGAATGATATCAAAGCTGGTAAGAAACAATACCATTTTGTGGAAGTCATGGGTTGTACTGGAGGTTGCATCAATGGTGGCGGACAGCCGATTGTACCTGCCTATATCTATGAAAAACAAGATATCCGAGCGATGAGAGCAGCCGTCCTTTACAACATCGATGAAAAGACAACACTCAGAAAATCTCATCAGAACCCATTTGTCAAACAACTCTATGAGACGTTCCTAGAACACCCCAATTCCCACAAGTCCCATGAACTGTTGCATACGCATTATGCTAAACGGACACCCTATTCAGATTTATAAACAGGAGAATACATGAAAAAACTGATCATTGCTCTCTGGCTCATCTTGATCCTTTCAGCATGCCGAACAACTCAAGATGTCATCACCATGATGGTCCCTTCGGGCAGTCCTGAACTTGCTCAGCTTTTCATGCAAAATCAAGACTTATATCAAGTCGATATCGTCCAAGGTGCTGATCCTTTGATCGCTGCATTTGGCGCACAATCCCATGATGTCATTTTCGCACCGACCAATCTCGGTGCCAAAATGTATTCGGCCAATCCAAGTTATATTCTTCTTGGTGTCGTCGTCTGGGGTAATTTTTACCTTGTCTCCAACAGTGGCCTCGATGATTTGACCGATCTTAGTCAAAAAGAGATCACAGTATTCGGACAAAATCAGACTTCAGATATCATTTTACGTCATATCTTACGTGAACATAACATTCAAACTGAACTGACCTATGTGGATTCTGTAGCAACAGCTACGTCTCTCTTCCTCGCTGATCCATCCAGAATCGTGTTGACTGCCGAACCTTCCTTTTCGAAGATTCAGTCGATTGCGAACCCTCTGAAATGGATCAGTTTGCAGGAAGCATATGGCAGTATCCATGGCACATCCAATTATCCTCAAGCTGGTGTCTTCATCAGACGTGATATAGATGATCACACAAAAGTCCAAATTGAAGATGACATCAAAGAATCTGTCGAACGTGTGACCGAGCAGCCGATGATTGCTGCAGAACTGGCCATCAGTCTAGGTTCGACATTGGAAAAAAGCATCATCATCAATGCCATCTCAAACTCAAATCTGATGTATCAGCCAGCCAGTCTGGCAAAAAATGAGGTCATCACGTATTTTGAAATGATCATGCGCTTCAATAGCAATCTCATCGGAAGTATGCCCCCATCTGATTTTTATGGAGGTCATTCGTGAAAACCAAAATGATTGTTCATGCAGGGTCAATCCTGCTTTTCCTCTTTTTTTGGATCTTGTTGATTGAATTGATTGACAATCCGCTGTTGATGCCTTCACTCAATGCTGTTTTCATCAGCATCTTGAACATCTTGACATCATGGATGATGATTCAAGTGATTCTGATGACGATGTTCCGCTTGCTGATTGCGATACTCATCAGTTTGTTTCTAGGGGTTTTGCTCGGTATTCTATCAGGTGTCATTCCAAAAGTCTCATGGCTTATTAAACCCTATGTGACGGTACTCCGTACCATTCCAGTGATTTCCATCATTGTCATCTTGCTCGTCTTATTCGGATTTACAGTAGCACCCTATGTCATCACTTTTTTGATGGTGTTTCCAATCATTTATCAGGCAGCCTATGAAGGGATCAGACATATGGACCAGGAACTCAAGGATGTTTACCGTCTTGAGACAAGTGATCTGAAACTTGCCATCAGATATCTTTATATGCCTTTGATCACACCTTATGTGACTTTATCCATCTTGCAATCGTTTGGTTTGGGCTTGAAAGTGCTCGTCATGGCTGAGTATTTGTCACAGACCAGAAATTCGATTGGAAACGCACTCTATCTTTCCAAAGTCAACCTCTCCTATGATGATGTTTTTGCATGGTCAATGCTCCTGATTCTCATGTCCATCGGATTTGAATATATCTTCAGAACCTATCAAAATCGGAAATCTTCAGTAGACTAGGATGTCCGAATTGCCACTTTTTGATCAAATACACCAACGAATGAACAAAAGCATTTATAAAGTGTTTTTATGTGCGTTTTTAGTTGACGAACAAAGGGAAATTCATGTATAATACAAGTGTTTCATCTACCTTTTGTGAGATGAGACGCATGAATTGGTCCTAATGTCTACATCC
>DITG01000055.1 GCA_002422045.1 Acholeplasmataceae bacterium UBA6190 | reverse complement strand
ATACTTTCGATCTTGGATACGCTCTGCCTGCATACGCTTCTTGAAGTTTTCAAGTTCTGCGGCATTTCTAAGCAGTTTGTCTTTCAGTTCTTTGATTTCAGATTCTAGCTTTTCAACCTGTTCCTTATGCTTGTTTCTTTTTTCTTTTTTGTGTTCGTCTTTGTCATCATGAGCCATGTCTTGCTCTAGATTGACTTCTTTGTTTTCTTCCATACCTATCATCCTTTACTTTTTATAGAGTTTGCCTAAATTGCTTGCGATGTATTCCACGAGCGGGATGACCTTGTTATATTCCATTCGGGTCGGTCCTAAGACTGCGATGGTGCCGTGTTCAGTGTCTGAGATGCGATACGGGACCGAAATGACCGTACAGTTTTCCATGGGGATGAGTTGCAAGTCTGAGCCAAACCTGATGGAGAGTCCGTCATGGTCGCCAATCAGCTTGATGAGTTCCCTTCGGTCAAGCATGTCGACAAAATGTTTCACATGTCTGACATCGTTGAATTCTGGCTGATCAAAGACATTGGTTACACCGGACAAATAGAAATTGTCTGCGGCAAACTTGGAGAATGCCGTGATGAACGAATGCATGAGTTGCGACTGATACTCCATGAATGATGCGATCTCTTTTTTCGCAAATGAAGTTTGTAAAATCTGTGAAGCTTCGCTGATGTCTCTGTTTTTCAACAGATCATCGAGTGTCTTGATGATTTCCTTGAGTTCATTGATGGCAGTGCCTTCAGGAACTCTGATGTTTTGATGTTGAACGTGTCCTTTGTCAGTCACAATCAATATGACTGCATCCGATTCCGAAAGGGGTACAAAATCAATTTTTTTGATCATGTTTTCTTTCGAACTGGATCCGACCGCCATCGCTGTGTAATTGGTCAGTTCGGATAACAAGTGAATCGCTTCTTCGACGGCCTGTTCACGTGCAAGCTTGTTCTTCAAAAAGATCTGGTCAATCAGAGGAAACGCATCAACAACATCGGCATCTCGAGTCACCAGATGTTCGACATAATAGCGGTATCCCTGTTCGGACGGGACGCGTCCTGATGACGTGTGCGTCTTTTCCAGATAGCCAAGTTCTTCGAGTTGTGCCATGTCATATCTTAAGGTCGCACTCGAAAATTTGAGGTAAGGCATCGATGTCAGTGCTTTGGAGCCCACAGGTTGTGCGTCTTTGACATACGCCTCGATGATGGCTTTGAGAATCAGTTTTTGTCTGCTCGAAATCATGGAAACACCTCGATTTAGCACTCATTCTTCGTTTGTGCCAGTTTTATTGTATTATAATTGATTGGCACTGTCAAGCATTATGTGCTATTTTTGACACAAAAATAAAAAGACACATAGTGTCTTTATTTGGAAGATTGTTTGGACCATTTCACATAAAAGGGATTATTCTTCTGTTCAGACCTGATGGTCGTCACTTCATCGTGGCCTGGATAGACCTTGATGTTGGATGGTAACTGACAAAGCATCAGGATACTTTTTCTCAAATCCGGCAGATTTCCAGAATAGAGATCGTGTCTGCCAACGCTTTCCTTGAACAGGGTATCTCCAGAAAACAGCTTGCCATCATATAAGTAACAGACGCCGCCTTTGGTGTGTCCCGGGGTATGATAGACTTCAATCACCTGATCGGCCAAAGGAATCTTCATGCCGTGGGTGACATAGTGCAAATCCAGTGATTTTCGTTTATAGGGATGCACTTTCGGTGCGTAGCCATTGTACTGGTCTTCAAACAACAGATGGGCATCATCTAAGTGCAGATAGACCGGACATTCGAATTCTCCAATCAGATCCACATGATCGCTATGGGCATGGGTCAAGAGGATTCCCGAAAGCGTTCGATTGGCCAGTGCTTCTTTGATACTGGTCAGATCGTGTGAAGGGTCAATCAAAAAACAGACATCAAATCTGCAAATCAGATAGCTATGCGCATGTTCTTTGGTCTCTTTGAACTGATGCATGGTTCCTCATTAGAAAAAAAACTATTCCGAGAATAGCTTATTTCTTTTCCTTGTGGATTGTGTACTTTCTTTCGCGTGGGCAGTACTTCTTCAATTCCATACGTTCTGGTGTCAATTTCTTATTCTTGTTGGTATGGTAGTTTTCTTCGCCACAGGTTGTACAAACCAATTTGACTAGGTCTCTCATGATATCCCTCCAAACTTACGAACCTATTATAACAAAACACTTGTCATTATTCAATCGTTTTATGCGTTTATTTTTCGATTGGTCTCTTTTCAAAGGTTTACTGCCGGATATAAGCAAATCTCCTATGCAAAATGCGTCATATGACTTATAATCGAATCAGGTGATAAAAATGTTACAAAGAGAAACGACCAGAACCGTCCGTATTTCAAATCTTGAACTCGGCGGCAATCCAAAGGTTTACATACAAAGTATGACCAATACACACACCAAGGATGTTGAAGCGACTGTCAAGCAAATCAAGCAACTGACGGATGCCGGATGTGAAATTGTGAGAGTTGCAGTGCTTGACATGGTGGATGCGCAATCCTTAGGTGAAATCAAGTCAAAAATATCGATCCCGCTCGTTGCGGATATCCATTTTGACTATCGTCTGGCGCTTGAAGCGATTAGGCAAGGCGTTGATAAAATCAGACTCAATCCAGGCAATATTCCCAAGAGAGAACATGTCATGGAAGTCGTCGAAGCATGCAAGGCAAAAAACATTCCGATTCGAATCGGTGTGAATTCAGGATCACTTCCGAACCGGATGGCACCGACTGCCGAAAATATGGTCGCAACCGCCAAACATCATATCGACATTCTAGAATCGATGGGGTTTTATGATATCGCATTGTCCTTGAAGGCAACCGATATGAAGCTGATGATCGAAGCCAACAGGCTTGCTGCCAAGACCTTCCCATATCCCTTGCATCTAGGCGTGACGGAAGCGGGTACTGCGTTTTCAGGTGCAATCAAGAGTGCGATGGGCATTGGCATTCTGCTTGCAGAAGGCATCGGGAATACCATCCGAGTCTCCTTGACAGATAATCCTGTCCTAGAAATCCAAGCGGCCAAAGAAATTCTCAAAAACTTAGGTTTGAAAGACAAAGTCCCCAATCTGATCAGCTGCCCGACATGCGGTAGAATCCAGTATGACATGATCGACATTGCCAAGCGTATCGAAGCTTATCTTTTGACCATCAACAAGACCATTAACGTTGCAATCATGGGCTGTGCCGTCAACGGACCTGGTGAAGCGACCCATGCCGATATCGGCATCGCGGGCGGTAAAGGCGAAGCGATTCTTTTCAGAAGAGGAAAGATCATCAAGAAGATCAAAGAATCTGAAGTTTATGATGTCTTGATCGAAGAAATCAATCAATTTGACGATTCAGTCATTGAAAAGGACAGCCAATAGCTGTCCTTTTTTCATGATCTTCTGAATTTTGCGGTGAGTGTATCTTCAGTTCCAGGAATTTTGGCATCGATCATATGGATTTCTCCATCCACATAATCATAAATCTCTTTCAGATTGGAAAATCCGACTTTCGTGATGATCGTGATTTTTCCATTCTTGATCGAATAATCGGTCGTGACATCATAGACTGCAGACCCGAATTCGCTCGATTTGGAACGAATGTTGACCGTACCGTCCGCTTTAAGTTCAATGGTGTAGAATTCATACATCTCAACCGAATATGCACCTTCCATGAAATACAGTTCATACAAACCGGCTTCTTCGTCGTAGGATGGCTTGCATGATGATAACAACACCACAAGTCCTATGACCAGTAATAACGCTAATTTTCTCATCAGTTCTCCTTAGTTGACAAATAATTGAATTTCATAATCACAGAGTCCCTGATAGAACTCTTTTTCATGCGATACCAGAATCAATGTGCCCTGATATTCGATCAAGGCATCCCTGAGTGCTTCTTTCGCCTTGGCATCGAGATGGTTCGTGGGTTCATCAAGGATTAAGACATTCCCCTTCTGATGTCTGAGCAGTGCAAGTCTGACTTTGGTCTGTTCTCCGCCGGATAATGTATTGATATCGCGGGTGGCCATGTCATAGTCGATGCCGTGATTACCCAGTAGGGACATGATGTCTTTTTTGGTGAAATGGGGATACTTCAGATGAATCACCTGAAATGGCGTGATCCCGTCTTCAAACTTGGAATCTTGTTCAAAATAGGCGATCTTGGCCGTGTCAATCCATTTGAATGTCCCGGAAATTGAAGGAATCATGCCCAAGACCGTTTTCAAGAACGTTGATTTACCAATCCCGTTCTTGCCTGTGATGACCACTTTTTCTTCTTTCATGATGTGGACATCGAGTGCTTCCAACAAAGGTTCGCTATAACCGATTTCAAGCGCTTGTGTGACGAGTACATCCTTGCCGGTTGCTCCTGCAAGTGGGAAATGAAAATGATAGGTCTTCACATGATTCGGTGCTGCGATACGCTCGACTTTGGCCAGCATCTTTCTTCTGGATTGCGCGCGTTTGGTGGTGCTTGCTCTGACGATATTTTTCTGAATGAATT
>DITG01000135.1 GCA_002422045.1 Acholeplasmataceae bacterium UBA6190 | reverse complement strand
GGCATGATCCTGGCACATCAGGATCTCTCAAAGTATATTCCACTTTCAAAGGGTATCAACGAGTTCTATCAAAGTCAATTAGAAGCTTCTGAACTCGAACAGATGGGGCTCCTAAAAATGGACTTTCTAGGGATCAGAAACCTCGCCGTGATCGATGATGTCATCATAGCCATTCATCGCACCAATAAGCCATTTTCACTTGTTTCGATACCCATGGATGATGGACCAACTTTCAGGTTGCTCGAACAATCGGATACCAGCGGAATCTTTCAGTTGGAATCAATGGGGATGAGAAGCGCGCTTCGAAAACTCAAACCCAGAGCGTTTGAAGATTTGGTCGCAATCAACGCACTTTACAGACCGGGTCCGATGGACAACATCGATGAATTCATTGCCAGAAGAAATGGAAAGTCTTTTAGCTATTTGCATCCCAATCTTAAACTGATTCTAGAACCTACTTACGGGATTATCGTGTACCAGGAACAAGTCATGAGAATCGCCAATGAGTTCGCAGGTTATACCCTTGCAGAGGCTGATTTGCTTAGACGCGGAATCTCTAAAAAAGACAAACAGATCCTTGAAGTCGAACGCATCAGATTCACTCAAAAATGCGTTGAAAAAGGTTATCTTGAATCACTGGCTGTTGAAATCTATGATTATATTGTCAAGTTTGCAGATTACGGATTCAACAGAAGTCATAGTGTCGCCTATGCACTGATCGCTTATCAGATGGCTTATCTGAAAGCCAATCATTTTGGGATCTTCATGACGGTTTTACTCTCATCTGTCACAGGCAATGAAGGACTAACATCTGAATACTTACAAGAGATCCGAAAGAAAAATATCCAGATTCTACCCCCAGATATCAACCTTTCGACCGATACCTATGTCTATGATGAACAGGGAATTCGTTTGCCGCTCCTCTCCATCAAGAGTATTGGCAAACAGACAGTCGTTCGTATCATTGAAGAGCGTCAGAAAAACGGAAAATTCTCAGACTACCAGAACTTTAAATATCGGATGAAAAAAGATGTGAATGACAAGAATCTAGAGATGCTGATCCATAGTGGAGCGCTCGATGGTTTTGAACTGAATCATCAGACCATGATTTATCACAAGCACATGGATAACGCAGGTTATGAACAATACATCGCTGACTTCAAACTCAAGACAACAGGTGACTATACATTCATCGAAAAAGCACAGTTTGAAAAAGAAGCACTTGGATTCAACTTGACTTATCACCCCTTAAGGGCGTATGCTGATGTTATCCTCAAAGAAAAACTCAAGCCCTTGTCTGATTTGGAAAATACTCAGGAGATTGAGTCGCTTGCGTTCATCATTAAAAAACGTGAAATCAAAACAAAGACAGGTCAATCCATGGCCTTTATCGTCCTTGATGATGGCACGACTCAGATCGAAGCGACGCTTTTCTCAGAACTTTTCCAGAAACATCAGGCAATGCTAGGAACTGATATTCTCATATTCAAGATCAAACTCAATACCTATAAAGGACAGACTTCCTATGTCATCGAAAGCATCAGGAAAGTCAACACATCATCATGAACAACACCAAACGTCAAGACATCTTATCGATTGTCGCCATCGGATTGACTGTGAACATCATCTTAACAGCACTGAAACTGAGTTTTGGTATTTGGGGCAATGCCCAAGCACTGGTTTCTGATGGCTTGAACTCACTATCTGATGTCTTCATCAGCATCATGTTACTGATCGTTTTGAAACTATCGACAAAAAAACCTGACCATGACCATCCCTATGGTCATGAGAAGTATGAAGGACTTGCATATTTTCTACTTGGTATCATCTTCTTGATCACAGCAGGTATGATTGGATTTGCATCAGTTCATTCCATCATCGATTATATCGCAGCTCCCGAGACCGCGATCAAGCCTCACTTGCTCACACTCCTCATTTCCATTTTTGCGCTACTCATCAAATTTGGTTTATTCAGATTTTACCTCAAATCAGGGAAAAAATTCGATGCACCAACCATCAAGGCTGATGCAAAAAATCATCTCCTCGATGCATGGGCGACATTGTTTTCAGTGATTGGGCTTGCACTTTCACAGTTTAATCTCATCGTCTTTGACTATCTCGCATCCATCATCATTGCTATTTTCATCTTAAGACTCGCACTTCAAATCTTATCGGAGTCGATTTCATACCTTGTCGACCAGTCTCCGGATATCGATCAAGTGCAGCACATCCACGATCTGATTTTATCGATTGATGGTGTGCTTGCAGTCGATGACTTGAAAGTCAGAAAGCACATGACGCAGAAATATGTCGATGTTGAAATCGGTGTCAAGTCATCACTCACCTTGCAGACTGCACATAAAATTGCAGAACTCGTGCATCACACAGTGGAAGAAAAATTCCCTGAAGTGATCCATTGCATGGTGCATGTGAACCCTCATCGGCCCTAAAAAGACCAATTTAGACCCGAATAAGGACAAAAATATAAACGTAGTTATATTTTATTGTCTTTAGGGGTCTTTTTTGTTAAAATGAAGTCAAGCAATTGAATGAGAAAGGCGGAATCGGTATGCCATCATTACTAATGATTCAATGGGGGATTGTCGGCTTCTTCGTAGCCATACACTTCATCTTTGGGTTTTTGAGGGGTTCGAGCAAGTCAACATATTTTTCCATCGTGAGTATCATCACGACGTTCGTATCACTCTGGCTTGTTTCTCTTTTGTCTTTCAATCTGATTTTCTCTGGAAGTTTCACATTAGCTTCCGCAATTGAGATGGTCACCGGCATGATCGGTTTTGCCATCCCAAGCGAATTTTCAGTTTATATCGAAGATCCCCAGATCGTGGCGATTGTTTTTGCATTTGCTGATCTGGTTTTGCGTATCATTGGTTTTATCGTTTTATACCCTGTCATCAAATTCTTCATCACACTCATTGTTTTCAGACCGATATGGAAACATGGAATCAAGAAGAGTTTGCTGAAGAAGCAAAATGATAAAGCAATGGCAAAGTTTGAAGAGTCCCCGCGTGGCAAAAAGCGGTTTGTCCCATCTAAGAAACTGAACAAGAGTTTCTTGGGCAGATTCTGGGGTGCATTCATGGGCGGTGTCCGTGGTTTTGTCATGGCGTTTGTTTTCTTATTACCCATCTTGGTCATTGCAGGATTCCTTGCTGATGTACCCGATGTCGTCACATTACGTGTATTTTCCGATGAATCTACATTATCGACTGGTGACAGTACTGAACTTGTCACTTTACCTCCGATTGTCGAAGAATATCTTGCACAAATCAAAGAAATGAATGAAAGTGGACTTGGTGCGATCACCAGTCAGATCATCATCAATGGTAAACCGATAGATCGTCTGATTTTTGATATGATTTTCACAACTCAAGTGATCGTTGAAGACGAAGAACCCATTGATATCAACTTTGTCCAAGAAATTGGGAATGTCGTTGGTATTGCCAAAATCTTACTCGATGGCGGTTATCTGGAAGACGGTTTTGATTACACAACGATCTCAAAAGATAATTTGGGTGATATCGAAGCAATCTTCACATTCCTTGGCCAATCCGATCTGATAGGTTTTGTCGTACCTTTCGGAACGAAGTATGCAGTCAATAATTTATTACCAGATATGATCAATGGCATCAATCTTTATGATAGAGAATACAGTGCAGCAGCACTCAATCAATTCACATCGATGAGTTGGTCAGACGAATTTGCCAATTTTTATGGCATCATCGAAGCTGTGCTAGAGTTTGGTTCAGTTTCTGAACTGATGACGTATGCCAGTAATCCCGAACTGCTTGCAGAATTGACCCCTGAAGAAGGTGTCAAACTCGCAAACATCGTCAGAGCGATTGGCGAATTGCAATTTTATGCATTGATATCCGCAGGTGCTGATTTGGCAACTGTGCTCCCCCAGGTTCAATCCATGATCACATGGCTTGACCCTAGCGAAGTAGAAGATTATTTGCAAGGCAGACTTGCATTCATCATTCAAAACCCCAATTTCTTCAGAGGTGAAGACGGCGAAATCGCCAGACTTGCCGACTTGGTCGAATTCATGTTTGAAGATGAGGACTTACTGACTCAGATTCTTGCCGCAACCCAAGAAGGTGCAACCCCAGAACAAATCATCGAAGCCGTGAACGGCGAGTGGGTAGGTTCATTGTTACAACGCGTCGTCGACTTGGAATTACTGATGAATCTTATTCCCTTTGGTGTTGACTATGGTCTTTACACCGCATCAGGTAGTTTAATTGAAACCGAAGTCGCTGACCAGATTGCAGCACGTCTGGAAGATGTATCTTGGGAAGCTGAAATATTAAACATCGGTGACATTTACGCTGAAGTCTTCAAATTAGGCATAGCAGCTCTCTTAGGTACAGACCCAGACTATGTCGCATTTGCTGATGATGTCTTGGTCAATCACATGACTGAAATCAGAGCGATTGTCCAAAAGATTTTTGAAGGCAGCGAAGTCGTGAATGCGGCCATCGAAATCGCATCACCTATCATTGTTGATCGCTTCATTGCCGATGATGAATTAAAGAGTCTTGTCAATGACGCACTCATCAGTGATCCAATTTCTGGTGTCGTTGATTTCTCGTTCGGACAAGAAATCAACAGTATCTTGACCATGATTGAATCGGTTTACACATTCACCTCCATCGGTGAATTGATGACAGTCGGTGAACTGACTCCTGAACAACAACTCGATCTGATGTCCAGATTCGGTTCCATGACGAGTGCCCAGTATGCCCAATTCACAGGTGCTATCGAATCACTTCAAATCCTGCAAAGAGTCGGGGAAGCCGGACTCGAATATGTCAGAAACTCTCAAGGTATTGAACAGCTTTACGTGCCTTCCGGAGTACAACTCGGTGAAGAAATCACTTCAATCATTGGCATCGCCTATTATGCAGCCAAATATGTCTATGACAACCGTCTGCTCTATGACAGTTATGAAGAAATCGACTTTGCTCCACTGTTTGCAGATGATGAATTCAGATCACATTTCCTCAAGACAGATGACAACAATCATTCGAATCTGTTATTAACTAACATTGCACATAACATCAAACTCTATTCAACAGATCCTTCCATTGGAGGATATTTAGGCGTACCTCAAAGTTTGCTCGATGCCGATAACGATTCAGATCTCTGGATGACAGAAATCAACGCATTGCTCGGTGCCATTTTGGATTTGGTTGCATCCTTTGAAGATTCTAGCGCACTCACATTATCCGCACGAGGCGTATTACCGATCGTAGAAGATCCGATGAGCGCTAAGGTGTTGTTGTTCACCCAATATGCCGATCTTGCACAAGCTGAACTTGCATTTGGCAGTTTAGATAGTTCAAAGATTTTCAGAACCAGTATCGTAAAAGCTGCAAGTTCATTTGGCAGCGTTACTGAAGGCATCTTGAATGGTTATGCGATTGGCATTCCTGAAATGGCCAAAGATGGTGAAATGCTTCTTCAAGGCACATTCGTTGAACTGATTCACGGTCTTGCAACGCTAGCTCTCGATATGAATGGTTCACTCGGTTTTGTGACCGCAGGCGATGCCATGAATGGCGCAGGCTTAGGTGCATTGCTCAATGCATACAATCAGGTTTCTGATGAAACACTCGAAACCTTTGCTGAAATCAAACTGATTCGTGGTGTGTTCTCAGAATTGATTTTGAGCCCACTCGTTCAAGAATATGTCAGAACACTCGTGGGTGGTACTGGCATTGTGCAAGTCTCTGATGCATTCTTTGCATTCAACAGAGTCGATGACGAAATATCTGTGGAAGACTTCCAAGAACTTTTCATCGCACTCCGCGGTCTCGGTGTCACTGAAACACTCATCAATGATCCAATGGGTCAGGTCTTTGTCTATCTCCAGACACTTGATGATGACAAACTTGCAGATATCTTCGATGGTACCATCATCAAGGAACTCTTTACTTTCGCACTCACGGATCCGGTCTTACTCAACAGTGTTGCTGATCTTGCAAGCGCATCTTATGAAGGCGTTCAAGCCAGTGTTGCACAACTCGGACAAGTCAATCCTAACTTCTTAGCCATCGTATCCGGTTTGGGTACCTATCAAGATGTCTATGGACTCTTCGATACCAATGAAATCAAGGCATTCATTCGCGCATTCAACCGGATGAACATTGATTCGATGGAAGAACTGAACAGTCTCGGTGACTTGACTGTGATTCATCAAAAATTAAACGATCAGCCAGTCGTTGCAACACTTTTTGAATCGAACTGGCTCTATGACAATGTCAATTACGTCTTCACCAATACGGATCTCCAAGATCAACTGGCAAGCATTTTAGAAGAACAGGCTTTGAGTCAAGCTGGCGTCACAGTGGATATCACCAGAGATGCAGTGAGTTTCTCGCTTCCGAAATACGGTTTGATTGAAACTGCTGGTCCAAGAACTGGCGGTATCAAAGTTTCAGAAATCAATCGGTTCATTTTATCAGCAACACGCGTCAACTGGCTCGGTGAAGATTTGGGTGCAGGTATAGCGATCGCATCCAATGCTTCAGGGATCTTGATGTCAACAGGTACAGATGCAGTGTTGAACATTGATTATATCCTTGAATCCAAACTCTTGATGGCCATCTTTGACAAGGTCCTCAATTTTGAGCATAACGGATTGAATCTCGATGAAATCGCGATTGGCTATGCGAATAACCTGCTCTCAGGCATCACGTTATTTGCAGGTGTTTCACTATCCAAAGAGTTGCTGCATTATGACATTCGTGCACTAGATGCCAATCTCGTCTTGAGAAAAGAAGAAATCAAGGAAATCGTCGAAGCACTGTCTGTGATTGATCTCAGTGGTACGCTGGGTATCAATACACTCTATCAGCTGACTCAAAATGGCACTTTCGAAGAGATCTTCGATTCCTACATCATTCATAGTTTAATTTCGAATCTTTTCACGGATCCTTCCGCGCAAAGTGCACTCTCAACGGTTTCGACCACACAACTTCAAAGTCTGACCGGAACAACAGAAACACTTGAAAATGATGACTTATCACTCGTTTTACCAAAATATGAGATTCTTGAAACTGCCGGAACAAGATCTGGTATGGTCAAGGTTGTTGAACTGAAGAATTTAGTGATTGCAGCAGGCAGACTGGATTGGGCGACACTCCCACTCGGTGCAGGCGCTGCAGCAGTGACCAATATTTCATCCATACTTTTAGAAACAGGAACTGATGGAGAACGTCATATTGACGTGGTCCTTGAGTCCCGTTTCGTGATGGCATTGCTGGATAAAGTCTTAAACTTCGAGTATAACGGTATCGGCATGGATGCGATTGCGATTTCCTATGTCAACAATGCCGCTGCAGGTTTCCTGGAAGGCACTGTCTTACAGAAAGAAATTCTGCATTATGATACCAGAGCTTATGATGCAAATCAGGTGATTAAGAAATCTGAAATCGCAGAACTGGTTGAAGCACTATCGTACATTGATTTGAATACGACCATCGGACTTCAAACCTTCTATCAAATGATCGATGATGGCACATTCGATGAAATCTTTGATTCTTACATCATTCACAGTTTGCTGTCGAACGTACTCACCAGTACCGATATCCATACATTCGGTGTGAATAAAATCAACGGACTTCAAGCGATTGTTGTCCTCGATAGCAGTTTCCTTGCCATTGATCCGATTCTAATGGATGGCGATCTATTCAAACAAGAAGAATTTGAGAATATCTTCATTGCACTTCGTGCACTGGGTCTTTCAGACTCTGCAAGCTTCTCCACCATTGGTTTAGCAACATTCTCAGAACTTCAAGGCAGAAATGTCGATGTAGGCACAGGCAAAGATGACTTTGACCGTGTCTTTGATGCGAACTTCATGTACATCATCTTAGACCGTGCACTGAAACTCTCTTCACTTGGCGACTATGTCGGTACAACACTTGGCAATGCGTTAGGCGTTACCATCAATAGTTTTGACACCACCCCACCCGATGCAATGCTCGGACAAATCGGCGATCCTGAAGTTGAAGTCGGTAGAATTCCTAAAGCAGAATTCAGAAGATTGTTCGTTTCATTTGGATTGCTTGGTGATATTTCAACGATTGGATTGCCTACATTCCTGAATTTGATTGACACTTCCATTGATCCACTCACACAAGATGATGATTTTGAAACATTCATCGCTTCAGACTTTATCTATATCATATTAGGCAGATTGCTGAATGTCACAGAATTTGGTGATTATGTCGGAGAATTACTATCGGGCGCATTCGGAGATGATCCGATTGCACTGGATATGACACCACCCAGTGATGCCAAAGGTCAAGTGGTTGGCGATATCGAAGAAGGTCTGATGACCCGATTCGAACTCAGACAACTGATGGTCTCTTTCAAGATGTTAGGTCTTGAAAATGGTACAGATATCGATATTG
>DITG01000046.1:4904-11348 GCA_002422045.1 Acholeplasmataceae bacterium UBA6190 | reverse complement strand
GCAGCCCAGACATAACCAATGCCTGCTGCGAGCATGCAAACGACGGATCCATCTTTGACTTGCCCACTTTGAAGTGCGAGATGCAAGGATAAGATTTGGTCGATTTGACCGATATGACCGTAGTCTTCTAAATAAATGGATTGTTCAGGTTTGAGATTGAGTTCTTGGAGCATGCTCTCATGACCGGAACGCTTGATGTGTAAAATATCAAGAAAATCGATGTCTTTTCTTTCAAGCTTGGATTTTCTCAAGGATTCATCGATACACTTGTACCAATTGGGCATCGATACTTCATTCAAACGGTTCTTCATTTTGACAGGATCCAAGAGTCTCAGTGATTTTCTAGCTTCATCGACATTGGCAAGTGTGATCGGATTGCATAAGCCACCGATTTCAACACCAGCAGTTCTAGATAATGAGCCATCACCGATGACATGGGATCCTAACAGTAAGTTCTTGCCGTAATTCTTCTTTAAAATGATTGCACCGCCACCGGCACCTAAGTTATACATCATGGACATGTCTTTATCTTTATAGTCGACAAAGTCCAGATTACGGTAACCACCAACGACCATCACGACATGAATCTCATCGTCTGCGATGAGCATGTCTTTGGCCATTTTCATGGCAGAAACAGTTGTGCAACAACGGTTTTGGACATCGATGCCCCAAGCGTTGAGCGCACCAATACGATCTTGAATGTAAAGTGCAGAGGTTGTTAAGGGATATTCTTTCCATTCTTCAGTGACACTTAGGATCACATCGATTGATAATGGGTCGACACCTGTATTTTTCAAAGCATCCAGTGCAGCCAGTGCACCCATTTCCTGTGTACCATCTGATGCGGAATTTCCCGGAACCACCTTTTCACGGATGCCAAGCTTGTCGATGACGGCCTGTTCACTCCAGATGCCTTGGGTAGCGTCCGATATTGCTTTCGCGGACATACGTCCTTTGGGCAGGTAGATGCCAGTACCGACAATACCTACATTGACTTGATTCATAGGGAAACCCTTCTTTCCTAAATGTATGTGATTAAAGTCTCATGCCGCCATTGACATTCAAAGTCTGGCCAGTCACGTAAGATGATTCTTCTGATGCAAGGAATAAGGCAGCGTTTGCGACTTCGATGGGTTGACCCAAACGTCCAAGCATGGTCAGTTTTGCAAAACCATCGAGTAAGTCCTGAGGAATGGTTTTCAAGATATCGGTCATGATATAACCTGGAGCAATCGCGTTGACTCTGACATTCGCACCTTTTCTTGCAAATTCTTTCGCCCATGTCATGGTTAAACCGATGACACCGGCTTTGGTTGCCGCATAGTTTGCTTGTCCAATGTTACNNTTGAACCATAACCATTGGTTTCCATGTGGGGTCCAAACAGTCTGGTCATATTGAAAACACCTTTTAAGTTGACATCGATGACCGCATTCCACTGGTCGTCTGTCATTTTTCTAGTCATTGCATCTTTGGTGATCCCTGCGTTGTTGACGAGAATATCGATTTTTCCGAATCGTGCGACAACTTCATCGAAAAATTTCTGAATGCCAAGAACATCTGTGACATTGAGTGGATAATAATGAACGTTCTCACAAACATATGTCAGAGGTCCCATATCAGCCGCAACAACGGTTGCACCTTCTTTGGCAAATACTTCCGCAATTGCCTGTCCCAAACCCTTTGCGCCACCTGTAATGACAGCGACTTTGTGATCTAATCTTCCCATGTTAAGCTCCTATGATATTTTTTTGATAACCACTGCAGTACCCATGCCGCCGCCAATGCAGAGGCTTGCCAAACCATACTTGACATGATCTTGCTTGAGCATTTCATGGACAAGTGTAACGATGATACGATTGCCAGAAGCTCCAACGGGATGACCGAGCGCAATCGCACCGCCATTCAGATTGGTCTTTTCTAGAATTTGAGCTTTTGTAATGTCAAACGCTTCAGTCAATTCCTTGATGACACCAAGGGATTGTGCAGCAAAGGCTTCATTGAGTTCGAATAAATCGATATCTTTGATGTCTAATTTTGCATGTTTAAGTGCTTGTTTGATTGCTGGTGTGGGTCCTAATCCCATCACGGAGGGTTCAACGCCACCTTGACCGATGCCAATCACTTCTGCAATCGGCTTGAGATGATAGGTTTTCACAGCTTCTTCGGATGCGAGCATGATGAAACTTGCTCCATCATTGATGCCTGATGAACTACCTGCGGTTACTGAACCGTCTTTTTTGAATGCGGGTTTCAATTGTGAGAGTTTTTCAAGCGATGTCTGACGATTGATGAACTCATCTTGATCAAAAGTGATATCCCCTTTGCGAGATTGAATGATCACAGGAACGATTTCATTCTTGAAACGACCTGAATCTTGAGCCTTAATCGCCTTTTGTTGAGATAAAATGGCAAATTCATCTTGTTCAGCGCGTGTGATACCATATTTTTCAACGATATGTTCCGCAGTGATGCCCATATGATAACCTTCGAATGCATCCGTGAGTGCATCATAAAGCATATGATCTCTCATGGGTTGTTCGCCCATCTTAAGACCTGTTCTCACAGCACTTGGGACGAGATAAGGTGTGCCACTCATGGATTCGACACCACCGGCAACGACCAGATGATGCAAACCCAAAGCGATGTTTGTATAACCGTTCATGACTGTCTTCATTCCTGAACCGCAGACCATGTTCACCCCGTAAGCGGGAACAGATGCCGGAATGCCTGCAAGGATGGAAGTTTGACGTGCGACCCCCTGTTTCAGACCAGCTGGCAAGATGTTACCGACCAGTACTTCATCAATTTTTGCTGGATCAATGGCGACTTCCTTCAATAAGACTTTTAAAACCTGAGCACCAAACTCAGCTGGATGCAGGGGCGAAAGGGTCCCTAGAAACGATCCGATGGCACTGCGTTTGGCACCGACAATGTAAACTTTGCTCATAATGAATCTCCTTTATCTTTTAAAAGCGTTTTCACAATTTCATAAAAAAATGAGTGTTACAGTTAAGAATGCACACTTCTTGGCTTTGTAGCGATATTGAATGTCATCACATGACAGTTTTGTAATGTGAATAGTTATTCATAATACGACTTTATTCTATCATAGGAAATCATCTTTGTCAATATAAGACAACGCTTTTATCACATATCATAAAAGCGGTTACATCTTGAACAAAAAGAGGGCTAGGAGAAAGCCCCCTTGAAGCACAGGAGACTTCACTCAGACAATGTTACTCGGTTGCTTGAAATGACGTCATCCTAAATATGAATAAATGTTCATATTAATTTGATTATATGTTCTTTTTGAAACGTTGTCAATCCGTATCTTCAAAAAATGTGTTTGTTTTTTTGATTGTTTTGAGATACACTATTGATAGGTGATACAATGGATCAATCAAATTACCGCCTACCTAAACGCAAAGATGGGCAAAAGACATTCGATAACATCATAGAAACAGGCAAGAAACTATTTTCAAAAAACGGTTATCAGGCAACATCCATCAATGAAATCATCGAAAAATCTGGGATTGCTACCGGAACTTTCTACTTATATTTTGATGATAAATTTGCACTTTATTCTTATGTTTTATCCAAATATCGTAAATCGATTCGAAAAGCAATTTCAGAAGGCATTCAACATGCAGAAACGCGTTATGAAAAAGAACGCCTTGGACTCAGAGCGTTCTTGAAGTTTGCATGGCAGGATCCTTTGGCTTACCGGATCATCTGGGAATCGATGTTTGCTGACAAAGAATTGTTTCGTGAATATTATGAAACGTTTTCTCATGACTATGTCAGACAACTCGATGCTGCTGTCAAACATGGTGAAGTCAGAGATGACATCGATTTGGAGACACTTTCATATGTCTTGATGGGCATATCGAATTTCGTCGGTCTTCAAGTCCTCTTTAGAGACACACTCACTGACATCGATTTGGATAGAATTACCGATAACGTCATGAAAGTATTGAAATCAGGGATGTTTAGATCATAAGCTCTTCGGAGCTTTTTCTTTTCTCTTCAATCAAATGAACAACCAATGCAGTATAGATCAATAACTTACTGACCTGTGAGATGATTTGTCCAAGGATGAGTGTTTCAATATCCTGGAATGTATCCAGTATGGCGACTTGGTATAATTCGAGTGCTTGAAAGGTACCCACCACAATGGTATAGATCATGATGACAACCGTCAAGATGATTGCGATGTTCTGATTCATTTTTTTACTGATCATGATGAGAGAAATGACTGAAAATTCAATCCATAAGATAAACTGAGCCATGAGTTGTTGTTTAATCATGATCATCTGAAGATCTGGATAAACCTTGAATAGTTCAAAAATCGAGATGATAGGCAGTATGACTAACATTCCTACAGGAATCAAGATGAATATTGATGGATACTTACCTCTGAGACAGATCATCAAAGAATACAAGATCAAAGCGAATAGTAAAATAAATCTGATCAAGTAAATCAGTGTCGTATCGCTGATGGAAATGATATCAAACGTGTAAAAAAATGAGAAAACATGTAAAAAAATGCTCACGACCAACAGTATCCATATGATTGTAAACCGATTAACATGTTTCATGATATTCCCCCGAATGTCTTGAATAACCCAATTATAACACGTAAGCGATCGCATTTCAACCATAGAAAAAAGCCTGAACGGATTCAGGCTTTTTGTGTCCTAAGTAGTCATTTGTCCTTGATTTTGCATGTACTCCATCCGAAGATCTTGTAAATCGGGCAAAATTCAAAGTAAGCAGAGATGAAAAAGACAATGGTGCCAATGAAAAACCAGAGATCGACCCAAAAGGACAAAAACAGAAATACAATGGCCAGACCATAGCGAATCATTTGGTCCAAGCGTCCTACGTTTTTCTTATAGTTCATCACATCACACTCCTTTTCACCTTTATTATAAGACGATTCCCATGATTTGTGACGAAAAAGGACTAAAAAATGGGTGTAACGGTGATTTTTGTGCCATCACAGGGGATATCGAGTCTGCAATTGAGCTTGTTTTCAATGCCTTGCCCCAGTTCGAATCTGAAGAAATCAAGCACTTTTGCGTCTTTGATTTTCAATAGGGATTCAACCGTGAATTCAGGATGCTTGATGGAAACTTCGTTCATGAATGTCATGTTCGAAAGATGCTTCAAAAACCCTTGTTCATCACAAGCCCCATGTTCTTTTTCAAACATGAAACGTTCATAGTCTTTTGTGTTTTGATCGATCATCTCTAGTGATAAGTACTTTGGACTATTGGCAGCGACTTGCATCGCAAGTTCATTGGCTAGCACCTGATCATCTTGATCCAGGATGACCAGTGTCACAACTTTCCCACCCAGATGCACATAAGTCCCAAATGCATGGCTACTGGATTTGACAACTCTATAAAAACGTCTGAGCACTAGGGATTCCTTGATGATTCCTGACACTTGCGTGATTTTTTCTCCCAAAGTCATCTTATCCAGAGACACGTTGAGTGCATCTTTCGGATTGGTGACATCACTTTGAATGAGTAGATCACCTGTTTCTTTGACCAGTTTCAAAAAATGTTCGTTTTTCCATGCAAAATCTGTTTCTGCGTTGATTTCATATAAGATCGCTTCGTTTTCAGAAACTCTGATGCCACAGAGTCCTTTGGATGCGACGCGTTCGTTTCCGCTTGTGATGTCCACTTTCTTTAAAAGTGACGCTTTTGCAAGCATAAAATCGCCATGATGAAGATCCAGTGCTTTTTTGCAATCCATCATGCCTGCACCTGTTTCCAATCTCAGTTGTTTGATTAATTCAGTCATAAATATCCTCCACACATCATGATTATACAGTAAAACCCAAAAATAACTTCAATACTTGCAATAAATGAACAAAAAGAGGCCGTAGCCTCAATCGTTGAATAAGGATAACTGTTCCATCCCATATTTGCGGTTGCCTGAAACAATTCTCTGCCATTTGGAACTTCTGCCTTTGCCAAGAGGACGAATCTTGTCTTCATCCTTCAGCCGTTTCAGGGTTCTGTCAATCGTGGCATCGCTGACGTTCGGATGACGTTTTCTCAAATCTTCTTTGGAGAAGATCTCGTCCAGTTTCAAAATACTATTTTCGATATTGTTCGATTTGTTGAGTTCACGTTCAAAGACATATTCATGCGCCATGTCATCGACTTCCTCATAACTCTTGATCAGCAAATTCAACAGCATTCTGGATAATAGATCGGTCTGAGAATACCCAGTCGACCAGTAATAATTCGCTGAGACAATGCCTGACTTCCATCCATCTTTTTCCTTCAAGAAATATTTGAAGAAACTGACATACTTGAATACAGAAAAATCTTTGGCGAGTAGCGCATAAAGCAAAATGAGTGCAACCAGATCATTATGTTTCGATAAAATGTTCATATTCAAGAAATCGACATAGAAATTGGCAA
>DITG01000046.1:0-4876 GCA_002422045.1 Acholeplasmataceae bacterium UBA6190 | reverse complement strand
CATAGGTGTTGAATTGGATGGGGTCTGTGTTTTTGGACAATAACTTGATCAGATTACCGACTTCATTGACGAGCAACTCAAAATCTTCAGGACTCTTGTGCAATTGACTGAGTGCAGTCTTCAAATTCGAGAGTAAAAACTCATCCTTTGTGCGGGGAGACATCGGTTTTTTGGCAAACAACCGGATTCTTGCATCCGTCATCTGCAAATCGAGATAATGGGCGAGTGCGATCAGATTGGATTCCATGGTCTTTTTTTCAAACGCATACAAATCCCGATCAAAAAGATCATCGTAATAAAACGATTTGCCTTTGGATTCGTAAAGTGACAACAGGAGTAGCATCACTTCATTGGAGACCTGGATACGGTCCATGTTGGATAGTGCCTTCATTGAGTCCTCCTAATGGTGGAAGCTAGAGCCTCCGATGAATTCTCTGAGCAGTGAGTTACAGGGAACAAGCTCATCTTCGATGTCTGTGAAATATTTCAAGAACTTGAGCAAGCGATTGGCCGTGATGAAATGTTTGCTGTCACGTGGGATTGCATTGAGTTGCTCAATCGCATGTTTCTTTAAGACAGCCAGTTCATAGGTCAATTCAGAATTGTAAACGTAATTGGCTTCTTTCTGTGTCGGATAGATCCACCGGAACTCACCACGTCTGACCGATGGCCACATGTCCATGGTCTGAATGGCAGAGGTGTTTCTGTATTTGTGGTCTCTGACAATTCTTCTCAACAGTCTTAATTCTGTGATTGAAATGGGATTATGGTTATCGATATGGAGTTGTGTCTGAGGTGCGATATAGATGTTGAACTTCTGATGTTTTGGAATCGAACGCGTCAGTTTCTCATTGAGAGCGTGAATACCTTCGATGATGATGGGTGTATCGTCTTGAAGTCTGATGGTTTTGCCGGATTCACGTTTTCCAGTCTTGAAATTGAATCTGGGCAGTGTGACTTCCTGACCTTGAACCAAGGCTAGCATGTCTTGGTTAAACTGCAGGACATCAAGCGCATCGACATGTTCCAAATCCGGTGAGCCATCGTCGTTTTTCGGTGCCTTGTCTTTGGAATTGTAATAGTCATCAATCGAAATCATGACTGGACGTAAACCTCTGCTCATGAGTTCGACGCGCAGACGGTTTGAGAATGTTGTTTTACCAGACGATGAAGGACCTGCGATTCCGATCAGACGGATATTTTCAATGTTTGAAACAATCAGGTTACCCAATTCATTGAGCTGATGATTGTGCTTGGTTTCGCACATGTTGACAAAGTCAACGGCACTGGCGTGATCTTTGGCATATTCATTCATTTTCGGAATCGTATTGCCTTTGATGATCTTGCCCCATTTTGCAGATTCCTTAAGTGCTAGACCAAACCGGGGCTCATCGACAAACTGGGGAATCTGTCCGTTCATTTCCGCTCTTGGAAATTGAATGATGAATCCTGGATGATATAAGAAGAGGTTGTAAACACTGACATAACCAGTTCTTGGCAGCATATAGCCAAACATATAGTTGATGTAGCCATCACACTCATAAACGTTCACATAGTCTTCTGCCCTGTATTGCAAAATGTCAACTTTGTCTGGCATATCGAGTTCGGTATAAAGCTGTGTCGCTTCACCCAAAGAGATACGCTTTCTTTCGATAGGAAGGTTTTGAGTGACAATCGATTTGACTTCTTCCTGGATGAGATTGATGACATTTTGATTGATAACGCCATTAAAATGATCCAAAATGGCCAAAATCGAACGTGAAATGGAATAGTTAAACTTGACTTTCGCACTCGGATACAATCTTTTGACTGCCATCGCAACGATGTATCTGAGTGTTGATTCATAGATTCTCATCGCATCCGGATGATTGAATTTTAAAAACTCGATGTCCTGGTCCTTGGTCAGGATGAAACTGAGTTCTCTGAGTCTACCGTTGACGGTTGCTGCAAGCACTTCAGTCTCATGGATATCTTGTGCAACAGTTTCTAAAGTGACAGGCGCTTCATAGGTATAGGATTTGCCTAAAATATTGAATTTCATATGTTCTCCCTTAATCTTCTTCATCGAACAGATCCAGTCTGTTCAATCTTATTTTGGTACCACCTTTGGTGACAATTTCTTCTTTCAGTTTTTCAATGGGTGCTTCGATCAATGGCTGAGTTTTCTTCGAAACCTTTGGTTTTGTTTCTTCCTTAGGCTCATCAAGAGCATCGAAGACTTCGATCATGCATCCAGTGCCTTGAGTTTCTTCATCTAAGAGTTTCTTGCCAAACTTATTGCCAGAATATTTTAAGTCAGAGGCATTCATCATGATGGCGCACTTTTCAGTGAGCACGCGGACTCTGACATTTTCTTTCTGTTGTGCTCTGGACAGTCTAGAAGCAGATACTGCAAGATGAGGATTCGCCTTTTGGTGTTCGATGATCAATATCCCTCTTCTGTTTCGATTGTAGAGCGGTAATTCTTCAACGACATCCTTGATGACATGACCTCTGTTGGACAAGATGACAAAATCATCACCTGGTTCGACATATAAAGAGGCAGCGACTTCATCGCCTTCCGATAGACTCATGCTCTTCACACCGCCAGCCTGAAGTCCGTAAAGGGGTAATTCTTCGGATTTAAAGCGAAGCGCATACCCTTTTTTCGAGATGGATAATATGTTTTTCCGACCGACAAAATCCACTGCGACCACCAGATCACCATCGCTTAATTTCATGCAACGGATCGGTTTGTTGAAACGGTTGACTTCGAATTCAGACAAGACGGTCTGTTTCATCATGCCTTCTTTGGTGGCAATCAGTACGGTATCTTCGGAATGGAAACCGGTGACGGCAAGCACTTTGATGATTGCCTCATTTTTTTCAATGGGGACGATATTGTTGATATATACACCCAAATCTTTCCATTTTTGCTCATCAATCTTGAACACCGGTAAGAAGATATAATTGCCAAGATTGGTAAATATCAGCAAGGTATCCAAGGTATTCAGTTCATTTTCAAACATCAAAGCGTCATCGGTCTTCAAACCGGGTGTCTGTGATCCCTGATAACTTCTGATGCTTGCACGCTTGATGTAGCCTTCACGAGTAATACCGACCATGACTTTTTCTTCGCTGACCAATGATTTTTCCTTGATCTTGATGTTTTCGATTTCAGCTTCGATCTCGCTTTTTCTTGGATCTCCAAGCATATCAGAGACTTCAATCAGTTCACGCTTGATGACACGACGGAGTGCCTGCTCGCTGGATAAGATATGTTCGAGTTCCTTGATTTTGTCAGAGAGTCCTTTGGATTCTTGTTCAAGTGCCAAAATATCGGTATTGGATAATCGGTAAAGCTGTAAAGTCACGATTGCTTCAGCTTGAAGATCAGAGAAATCAAATGCTGCCATGATGTTTTCTTTTGCATTTTGCTTATTGGATGATTTTCTGATGATTTTGATGATGTCTTCGACGACAGAGACCATCTTGATCAAGCCGACGACAATATGCTGTCTCTTGGTTGCTTTAGCAAGTTCGAAATTTGAACGGTTGGTGATGACATCTTTCTGATGATCGACATAAGCCTTCAAAATCGGAAGCACACCGACCAAGACAGGTCTGTGATTGAGGATGGCAACCATATTATAGTTATAGGCGATCTGTAAATCGGTATTCTTAAAGAGATAGTTCAGTAAAAACGGAGCGTCAGCGCCTTTTTTGAGATCGATTGCGATTCTAAGACCTTCCTGATCCGATTCATCACGGATTTCAAGGATATCTTCAATCTTCTTATCGATTCTGAGCATATCCATCTGTTTGACAAGTTCTGCCTTGTTGACTTCATAAGGGATTTCTCTGATGATGATTCGATCCTGACTCTTGGACATTTCCTCGATTTCAGTCTTCGCACGGATGACGACTTTGCCTGCACCGGTTTCGAGTGCGGATAAAATCCCCTGATGGCCCATGACGATGCCACCGGTTGGAAAGTCTGGTCCTTTGATGATGTTTGCGATCTCAGCGAATGTGATCTGTTCGTTATCGATATAAGCAATGGTTGCTTCAATGACTTCTCTTAAGTTATGGGGTGGAATTTTTGTTGCATATCCTGATGAAATACCGGTTGCACCATTGACCAAGAGATTCGGAAATTTGGCTGGCAAAACGACAGGTTCGATTTCCTCATCGTCGAAGTTAGGAACAAAAGGTACCGTACGCTTATCGATATCACCGAGTAACGCTTCAGAAGCTAGAGATAGTCTTGCTTCGGTGTAACGCATCGCTGCTGCTGAATCACCGTCAATCGAACCGTTATTGCCATGCATATCGATCAGCGTGAGTCTCATCTTGAAATCCTGAGACAGTCTGACCATGGCTTCATAAATGGATGAATCGCCATGCGGATGGTATTTCCCCATGACTTCTCCAGCGATTCTTGCGGATTTCTTATAAGGTTTGTTATGAAACATCCCAAGTTGTTGCATCGCATACAAAATACGGCGCTGTACGGGTTTCAACCCATCTCTTGCATCCGGCAGTGCACGATCTTGGATGATGTATTTGGAGTATCTTGCAAAACGTTCGCTGACGATGTCTTCTAAGGTGGATTCAATCACTTTTTCGACAAATTCATCAATTTGTTTGCTGATGGACTGTGCCATGATTATTCCCCCTTCTGGACATCGAAATCATCGGAGATTTCGAAGTCGACATTGTCTTCAATCCATGTTCTCCGAGGTAAAACATCATCGCCCATCAAGATGGAGATGCGTTTATCTGATGCACTTAAATCATCTATTTTCACTTGAATTAAAGATCTTGTTTCAGGATTCATTGTCGTATCCCATAATTGAGATGCATTCATCTCTCCAAGACCTTTATAGCGTTGTAT
>DITG01000059.1 GCA_002422045.1 Acholeplasmataceae bacterium UBA6190 | reverse complement strand
AATCGAGACTTGCACCTGCGAGGGTGAAGAAAAGCACATAGAAGACAGCGACGAAATCATTGATGGCAGAAAATGAACGGTTGGAATAAGATCTTAAGTTTGCAAGGGTTGCTCCCATCATGATGTTCGCCAACAGTGGAGATAAACCTAGTGACATGGATAATCCAGCGGATAAACCGATGGCAATCAGTGTTTTAATTTGAAGCTCATCTTTAGGATCAGTCTTTTTGGTGAGAAGCGATAAAATGATGCCAACGACCAAACCAATACCCAGAGAGCCTAAGATTTCCAAAACAGGAATACCAACGATATCAAAGACAGAAAACTCAGATCCTGATGAAACGATTTTGGCAATTGATATCGCGACACCGAATGCCATGATGCCATAAACGTCATCGAGTGCAACAACAGGCAAGATGGTTTTCGTCACAGGTCCATACGCACGATACTGACGAATGACCATGATCGTTGCAGCAGGTGCCGTTGCAGCTGACATAGAAGCTATGACCAGTGCAAATGCAAAATCCTGATTGAAAATGAAATACATGACTGAAAATACCACTGCAATCGCTCCGATGACTTCAGCCAATGTGATGATGGCAATTTTTTTCCCCATCGCGATGATGTCTTTGAGCATGAATTCGCTACCAATTCCGAATGCGATGAAAGATAAGGTCAGTTCACTGATGATTTCAAGCGATTCGGCCTCTTCTTTACTGACAAAGTCGAATAGAGAAGGTCCGAGAAGAAGACCTGCGATCAAGTATCCAGAAACTGAGGGCAATTTCATTTTCTTGGCAAATTTGCCGAAGATGAGCCCCACAATGACGACGAGTGACAGTTTTAAGATAATATCCATGGTTTTGATTCCTTTCGATGAAGTCAATCTAACAATAAAAGCGCATGGCTATCTCAGCCGATACGCTTGGTTGACTCCTATGAGGTTAGCTGACGGGTTGGGACATCCAAGTTGCCCCTCTTCATGATGAAGATTCACCCCAAAAACCTGGGTCCCCCACTCATTGCTAAGTGATTCGGAGAATGACGACGAGAGCATTATAGCATAATGAAATCAAGTAAGCAACAGACTAGAAAACGATTATGCATAAAAAAAACTGCGTCATTTGCGCAGTGATCTGATGACTGGAGCGGGCGAGGGGAATCGGACCCCCATCTCATGCTTGGCAAGCACGTGTAATAACCATTATACGACGCCCACGTCTTCGTGCTTTTTCATGATAACAAAAATTTCTCATGTTGTCAAGCATGGGCAAGTTAAAATATGCATTTTGACGCCGTGATTGAATCATAAATCAAGGTAGAAGCGCTGAAGACTCAGGCGAGTCTCCCCAAACCATCCGATTTCATGTATAATCAATGTATAAGGTGAAATTCATGAAGAAAAAATATCGATTGCTTGTTTTAGGGTTTACACCGATAATCATCGGGTCAATTTACGTTTTGCTCGTTTATCACGGCATCTGGTTCAGGTTCACTGACGGGCTTGCCGAACTCAAATTCATTCATTATCCACTCATGTTCATCGTTACTTTTTATGTGACATTGACCATGCATGAACTCGGGCACTTTTTTGCTTTCCTGTTTCAGGGTATTCCGCTACGTGCCCTCTATTTAACCATCTTTGTCTTTTATAAAGACAAGCAAGGTTGGCATTTCACCATCAAACCCAAGCTTTGGGTCTTGGGTGGAGGACTCGTGATTCCTGATCTTCAAAACATCGATTCTGATGAAATCTATCAATCAGTCACATCCAAATTTGCCAAATCATTGATCGCTGCACCGATGGTGACGATTGTTTTTTTGGGATTCGTGATCTTCACGTTCATCCTCTCAGTGCTCTATAGCTCATCATCAGTTTGGATAGGGTTTAATGCGGTGTTCACACTGTTTACGATCTTACTCTCGACTTTATACATCTACACTTTCAAACTGTCTTCCCAGTCATTTTATGGTGATTTTGTCGCCTACCGGAAGATGAAAACCGATGAAACATTCAAACTTGCACAAGTGATGCAATACGCGATGTTTTCTACAGAAAATTATGATACAAGAGATCAGTATTTCTTCACGAAAACGAAAGAGATGCTTAAAACCATCAAGTTATCTTCTAACGTGTTTCATGTGATGTTACTCACGCAATACATTGATGGCATCATGAGAGATCATCAAGAAATCGATCTTGTGCTCCATGAAAAAATCAAAACGTATGCCATCAAGCCTCCACTCAAAGATGAACACAGTCTGATGCTTGCCTATGAACTCTGTGCGTATTTCTATAAGCTCAAGGATGTTGAAAAAGCGTATCGTCTATTTGAAGATATTGAGAAACGTGTCAGTCAGAAACTGGATGAAAAAATGAGGAATTACTTGAAATATCGGACCATGCATATCATCAATTTAGAAGACCAAGAAGCATTCTTGTCAAACAAGGATAATATCTACATAGGAAACAGTTGGATCTTCGAAGCAGTAGCGGATCCCTATGAACTGCTCGTAGAGCAGCATGAGAAACTACCCTTTGTCGAGTATAAGTCAGAAGTTCATTTCGAAGAACTTCTAGCATCCAACGAACAAAAAAGCGACCAATAAAGTCGCTTTATATTTACCCTGGTGCCCTCAGCGAGAATCGAACTTGCAATTCAGCCTTACCATGGCTGCGTTATACCATTTAACTATGAGGGCAGCAAAACCATTATACAAAAAAAAGATGTAAAAAACAACACTAATGTGATATATTTTATATGTAGAGGATGTGTTTTAATGAAGATGATTTTAAGACTAGTCAAGCCCTATTGGCGATTGCTCACCGTGTCATTGACCTTCAAGTCAGTGGGTGCGCTCGCCGATTTATTTTTGCCTTGGCTGATTGCATACATGATTGATACGGAAATTCCAAACTTGCAAAATGCATCAAGCAATGATCTTTCCAGCTTGTATCTTTTGGGTCTTTTGATGGTTCTGATTGCATTCATGGGTTTATACTTGAATGTTGCTGCCAACCGGAAAGCCGAAATGATTGCAGCTCTTTCTGTGAAAACCTTAAGACATGATCTGTTTTCGAAAATAGAACGTCTTTCAGCGAATCAAGTCGATCGTCTGACAAGACCTTCATTGATTTCAAGAATGACAACCGATACATACAATATGTATAATGCGACTGCTTCGATGCAACGCCTTGGTGTGCGTGCCCCCGTTTTACTCATCGGTGGCATTTTGATGTCTTTGCTCCTTGATCCTGTCCTCACGCTCGTGATGGTTGCGATGTTACCCCTCATCATCCTGATTGTCTATTACTCATCCAAAAAAGGGATTCCTCTCTACAAAAAAACACAAGTCTTTGTCGATGGGCTGGTCAGAAAACTAAGAGAATACATCACCGGTGCCAGAGTTGTTAGAGCACTCTCCATGAGTGATCATGAAATCGAGAAATTTGATGAGGCAAACCAACTTACCGTGGGAGCTGAACTCAAAGCAACCACTACCATGGCGAAAATCAATCCGATGATGAATGCGGTGATGAACGTCGGTCTTGTCATCGTCTTGGTCTTTGGTGCTTTCAGACTGGATCAAGGAATGACCGAGAAAGGTCAAATCATGGCATTTGTGACGTATTTCACCATCATTTTAAATGCGATGATGAGTATCACGCGTGTCTTTGTCTTATCATCTAGAGCGACTGCCTCCGCAGAAAGAATCGATGAAGTCCTCAATATGCCTGAAGAGATGAAAGATGGCGAACTACCGATTGAGAGATCAATCATCAAGCCCCATCTTGAATTCAGGGATGTATCATTTTCCTACAATCAGAAAGAAAGTAACTTGAAACATGTCAGTTTCAAGCTCAAGCAAGGTCAAACCTTAGGCATCATTGGAGCAACTGGCTCCGGCAAGACAACGATCATCAACTTATTGATGCGTTTTTACGATGTGGATGATGGTCAAATTCTGATTTACGGCGAAAACATCAAAAACATTCGTCAAAATGACCTCAGAAGTAGTATTGGTGTCGTCTTCCAAAATGATGTCATCTTCGCGGATAGCATCTACGGTAACATCCAATTCAATCGAAATGCGATCGATGACGATGACATCAATACTGCTATGCGTATCGCACAAGCAGAATTCATCTATGAAAAAGAAAACGAACTAAACTACATGATGGCACAACGTGGAATGAACTTGTCAGGGGGGCAGAAACAAAGACTCCTGATCGCACGCGCTGTTGCAGGAAAACCCGATATTCTGATTTTTGATGACGCCTCCTCAGCACTGGATTATCAAACTGATATGAAACTGAGAAAAGCGCTGAAGAAAGAATTCAGCGATACCACCATGATTGTCATTGCTCAGCGCATCAGCAGTTTAAAGGATTCTGATCTGATTTTGCTCATTGAAGATGGCTCAATCATCGCTTCAGGCACACATGAAGAACTCCTAGAAACATCATCCATGTATCAAGACATTGCTTTCTACCAGATGGGAGGTGAGGTCAAATGATGTATGCAGGCAAACAAGGCAGAGGCAGAAACGATGGTTCCGACAAAGTCAAGAACAGAGGATATGTCCTTAAACGTTTGTGGGGCTATCTTTACTTTTATAAAACAAAACTCATTTTGGCCATCTTTTTAACCGTCGTCAGTAACGTCTTATCACTCGTTGGTCCCTTTTTGACGGGTAAAACCATCTCTGCCATGGAAAATGGCGTCAATTTCGAACAAGTCTTTTTCTTTGCAGGCCTGATGATTGGGTTTTACCTCATCAGTTCAGTGCTCAGTTATGTATTGTCGATTGCGATGGTCAAAATCTCACAAAGTGTTGTGTATAAGATGAGAAAAGACCTCTTTGACAAACTGAACAAAGTCTCCATCAAGTATTTTGACAGTAACCAGACCGGTGACATCATCTCGAAAATGAGTTATGACATCGATACCATCAATACATCCTTGGCAACCGACGTTGTCAGTATTTTCACCAGCATCATCACCGTTGTCATTTCATTTATCATGATGCTCATCATGTCTCCAATACTCGTCATCGTCTTTGTCGTCACGATTCCGATTTCTGTCGTCATCACACGCGTATTATCAAAAATTGTCAAGAAAAAATACCGGATCCGCAATGCGAAACTTGGTGAACTGAACGGATTTGCCGAAGAAATGATCACTGGTCAGCGTACCATTCAATCTTATGTCCAAGAAGACAGTGTCCTTGCCAAATTTGACAAGATCAACGAAGATGCATCTGATGCCTCCTATGAATCCGGTTATTATTCCACATCGGTTGGACCATCCGTGAACTTTGTATCCAACCTTTCGGTTGCATTGGTCGGTGTCTTTGGTGGTATACTCTATTTCTATGGCAGGATATCATTAGGCAACTTAACCAGCTTCACCCTCTATTCCAGACGTTTTTCAGGACCCATCAACCAGATGTCGAACATCATGGCGGATATCCAAAGCGCACTGGCTGCTGCCGAACGTGTCTTTGGCGTTCTCGATCAACCCGATGAACCTGCGGATGTGACAGACGCCATGGATTACACCGATGTCAAAGGCGAAGTCCAGTTTGACAATGTCTCCTTCGGTTATGTTGAAAATCAGGTTGTCCTCAATCATGTCTCGTTTCATGCACCACAAGGCAAAGTCGTCGCCATTGTCGGTCCGACAGGTGCCGGTAAGACAACATTGGTCAATCTGTTGATGAGATATTATGATGTCAATGGTGGAAAAATCATTTTGGATGGCCACGATACTTTATCTTTGACGCGCAAGAGTTTGAGAAAAGCATTCTCGATGGTCTTGCAAGACACATGGATTTTCCATGGTACAGTTTTTGAAAACATCGCGTATGGCAATGGTAACGTCAGCAGACTTGAAGTCGAGGAAGCAGCAAGAAAAGCACGCATCCATTCCTTCATCATCCATTTACCCAATGGTTACGATACGATACTTACCGATGAAGGCTTAAACATCTCCAAGGGTCAGAAACAACTTTTGGTCATCGCACGCGCCATGCTTTCGAAGACCAAGATGCTCATCTTGGATGAAGCAACCTCCAATGTTGACACCCATACGGAAGTCCTGATTCAAAAAGCGATGATTGCACTCATGGAAAATAAAACGACATTTGTCATCGCGCATCGTCTCTCGACCATTCAAAATGCGCACTTGATTCTCGTTGTCAAAGCAGGAAATATCGTCGAACAGGGAACTCACGAGGCACTTTTGGCCCAAAAAGGTTTTTATTTCGAGCTTTATCAAAGTCAATTTGCATAATTTAACGAATTTGTTTCATTAACTTGTAATCACATATCAATGTGTGTATAATGTAGTTAGGCATCAAGGTGCCAAGTTTATAATTATAAGGAGTATTAAAATGAAAGGCGTAGTAAAATGGTTTGATGCTGACAAGGGATACGGTTTTATCTCTTCAGCAGAGGGTAAGGACATCTTCGTACACTTCAGTGCTATTCAAGCAGAAGGATACAAGACATTGGCAGAAGGCGACCAAGTAGAATTCGAAGTTAAGAACGGCGACCGCGGACAACAAGCGGCGAACGTACGTAAAGTCTAAATTCAAAGGTAAGGGGACTCAACCGAGTCCCCCTTCTATTTTTTATGGGGTTATGTGTTGACAAAGTTTGAATCTGTGTTAAAATAAACAAGTACAAATGAATAAGCATAGAGGCAGCGATGCAGATGAGTACATTTTTGAGTCGGCAGACAAAGAGAAAATGGAAAGGCAATCATCGCCGAATGAACATTCAGGCATGAATGGGATCATGGGGTTATCAGGAAACACCGATAACACTCCTACGAAAGTAGAGGCGCTAGCAAATGAAAAATAACAATTTTGATTTTGAAGTGTCCTCTTGGGTGCTTTTTTTGTTTAAAAACAAAAGAAAGAGGAAAAGAGAATGAAAAAAGTTGTAACATTATTGGTTTTATTGGTATTACTCGTGACGGTTTCCGCATGTGGCGGAAAAGAACAGTTTGATTTGGATTCTGAAACGGAAATCGTTGTCGGACTAGAAGCGGCGTATGCGCCATTCAACTGGTCAACACCGGTTTCAAGCAGATATGCACTGCCTTTGGCTGGACAACCCGGTGTCTATGTCGACGGATTTGACGTCGTCATGGCAAGTTTGATTGCTGAAGAGTTAGGTCTGACATTGGTCATCAAGGCTGTCGACTGGGATGGACTGATTCCTGCGCTTTTGGCTGGCGAAATCGATCTCATCATTGCAGGCATGAGTCCGACCGCTGAACGCGCTCAGACGGTTGCGTTTTCCAATGAGTATTTCAGATCAGAACAAGTCATGGTCGTCAGCACTACAGGTGCATATGCGAACGCGACATCATTATCAAGTTTCGCAGGTGCAAGAGTGGTCGCTCAACTCGGTACCCTTCAAGATGGTTTGATTGACCAGATTCCAGGTGTCAATCATTTGGAACCACTCGATAGCTATGGTTTACTCGGCACTGCTGTATCTTCGAATGCTGCAGACGCGTTCATTGCTGAACTTCCCGTGGCACAAGGCATGGTTGCTGCCAACAGTAACTTAAAGATTATCCAATTTACCGGTACAAACGGATTCACCGTTTCTGACGAAGATGTCATCGTTTCAGTTGCGCTCAGACAAGAAGATGTCAATCTGCTTGCAGCGATCAATGCGGCACTCGCTGGTATTTCAACTGCAGAGCGTAATCAGTTCATGGCTGAAGCACTCCTTAGACAGCCTCAGGAATAATGAATTTATTCAATACATTGCCACCGAAGGATGAATTCTTCAATACAATCCTGTATCTGATTGAACGCTATTCAGGATTTTTCATCCGCGGTATCCTCATTACATTATTACTTTCGATTGTCGGAACTGTGGGAGGATTTATCCTTTCACTGTTTTTGACTGTCTTAAGAACACAAGAAATCGATCAAAGAAGAGACGCGTTGATCTCGAAAGTCATGAAAAAGGCTGGACATGTTTTTTCTTCGGTGTATATCACTGTATTCAGAGGGACACCGATGATTGTGCAGGCCATGATTTTCTATTATGGCATCGCACCTCTGAGATTATCCTTTTGGACACCTCTGGTTGCCGGTCTAACGGTTGTGACCCTGAATACCACGGCCTATATCGCCGAAGTCATCCGAAGTGGTATCAACGGCATTGACAAGGGTCAGATGGAAGCAGCTCGATCGATTGGATTTTCCAGAAGCCAAGCGATGTTTCTGATCATCTTCCCGCAAGCCATCAAGAATTCATTACCAGCGATTGGCAACGAATTCATCGTCAATTTGAAAGATACAGCGGTTTTATCGGTCATCGGAGTCTTCGATCTTTTCAGAGCGACACAATCAGCAACATCTTCCAATTTCAGAAGAGTTGAAGGGTTTTTCATTGCCGCACTCATGTATTTGGTCCTGACTTTCATCACAGGCAAAGTCGTCTCTGCTCTGGAAAACAAACATCCGGCAAGGAGAGTGAAAGCAAGTGCCTAATCATATTCTAGAAATCAGAAATATC
>DITG01000047.1 GCA_002422045.1 Acholeplasmataceae bacterium UBA6190 | reverse complement strand
AAAAACCCTTATTCCTTTCTTTATTTTGGAAATTTACAATCGCCATCGTGGCCATCGTGGCTTTATTTGGCTATATCAACATATTTTTCATCAACAACACCATATACAGCTTATTTGAAAAAGAGATATGGTCCTAAAAGGATTTGAATCGATTGGATATCACTTCAAGCATCAGAAAGACTATCAGATTACTGCACCTTATCTACTTGATAAAGACATTGAGAAATATCAAATCAGACAATATACACAGGTATTGTTACAAGAAGGCATGTTTGCCATCGTCTTACCCGATGATCTTCACATGCCCAAATTGATGCATGAAACCTCAGAAGTCATCGAAAAGATTGTGTTCAAATTTAAACTATCATCAAAAGGAGTATCCTCATGGCAAAAGTTGTAACCTTTGGAGAAATCATGTTGCGTCTGTCCACTCCAGGACAAAAAAGATTCGTACAATCTGATCAGTTCGACGTTGTTTATGGCGGCGGTGAAGCGAATGTGGCTGTCAGCCTGTCCAGTTTTGGACATGATGCCTATTTTGTCACAAAACTGCCAAAGCATGAAATCGGACAATCTGCAGTCAATGCACTCACCCGTTTTCAAGTCAAGCCAGATTTCATTGCTCGTGGTGGCGACCGTGTTGGTATATACTATCTTGAAACTGGTGCCAGCATGCGTGCTTCAAAAGTCATCTATGACCGAGCAGGATCAGCAATCGCACTTGCAGAACCCAAAGATTTCGATTTTGATGCCATCTTTAAAGGAGCATCTTGGTTTCACTGGTCTGGGATTACACCAGCCATCTCAAAAAGTGCAGCTGAACTGACAAGACTTGCACTGATCGCTGCCAAAAAGGCAGGTGCTACCATCTCGGTGGATTTGAACTACCGCAAGAAATTATGGACACCAGAACAAGCTCAAACTGTGATGAGACCGTTGATGCAATATGTCGATATTTGTATTGGCAATGAAGAAGATGCGGAGTTGGTGTTAGGATTCAAACCCAAACATACCGATGTTTCTTCTGGAAAACTAGAAGTTGACAGTTATAAAGACATCTTCAAAGCAATGAAAGATACATTTGGATTCAAAATGGTTGCAACGACCTTAAGAGCATCATATTCAGCAACCAAAAATGGTTGGAGCGCACTTCTTTATGATGGGGTAAACTTTTACCAGTCCAAACAGTATACCATCGAACCGATCATCGATCGTGTCGGTGGCGGAGATTCATTTTCTGCAGGTTTGATTCACGGATTGTTATCTTATGATCCACAGCACGCCATTGAATTTGCTGTGGCAGCAAGCGCACTCAAACATACCATTCCTGGAGATTTCAATCAGGTCACCATCCAGGAAGTCGAAGCTCTCGCCCAAGGTGACCAGTCAGGACGTGTACAACGATGAAAGATAATCGATCAGTTTACCGCATTCTTGAAATCCTCGAACTCATCTCGAAGCATGATGAAGGATTGACCTTAGGTCAAATTTATCGCATGCTTGATATTCCCAAAGCCACGGTTTATGATTTTCTCCAGACGCTTTACCGGGCGGATGCCATTTACTACAAGGACCCCAGACTGAAGAACTATGTCATCGGGTCAAAGATGTTTGCCATCGGTTCTGTCTATACCAAGAACTCAAACTTAATCGAAGCATCCCAATACGAACTCAAGGATTTTGCTGAACGTCACGGACGTACAGTCTTCATCACCAAACGTATCAATGACAAGATTGTCTATGTGTTCAAGCATCAGCCAACCACATCCAAAATCGTGACCCCTCAGGAAATCGGAAGTTCATCCAGAGATTTTGAGTTATCACCAATTGGACAATGTTATGCTGTCTTTGATAAAGTTGTTCTGAATCCAAAAATCCCCCAATATGCCGAAAAAAAGAAAGCGCGACATATCTTTTCGAGCATTGAAGAAAACAGTCATATCTGCACGCTTGCAGCGCCTGTTTGGAACTTTGAGAACCGTGTGGTTGGTGTGATAGTCGCATCCGATCTTGCCCAAGATGGCACAAAACGTGACATCCTCGGCAAAGAATTCGTACAAATCGCTGAACGTATCTCAAGAAAATTAGGTTATCAAGGCGATTTCAATGAATAAGATTGGCATCCGTGCACATGATATCGGACAGTTTGATCCTCATACACTTGCAGATCATGTGAAACAACTCGGATTTGATGGCGTTCAACTGGTCTTCAAGAAAGCCATTATAGGTTCAGTCGGACTGGATAGAATGACTGAAATCAAAGATGCATTTCAAGGTTTGGATTTGATGATGCTCGGTGCTTATTTCAATCCTGTCCATCCGGATCCAGCTGTTGTCAAAGAAGGTTATGAAACCTTCAAACAGACACTAGAGATGGCACGCATTTTAGGTGCGGATACTGTCGGCAGTGAAACAGGTTCCTATATGGGAAGCCCTTGGAATTATGTACCAGAGAATCACACAGAAACGGCTTTAAATCGCGTCATTGAGGTCTTTAAGGGACTCGTGGGAGTTGCTGAAAAAACAGGTTCCATGATTGCCATTGAAGGTGCCTATGCGCATGTTTGTTATGATCCGAAGCGTGTTAAGGCAGTGGTTGATGCACTGAAGAGCAAACATGTTAAGGTGACGGTTGATCTCTATAATTTCTTGAATATCAACAATCACCAGGATCATTTATCCATCCTCGATGAAGCCTTAATGCTATTGAAAGACGACATCAAGATTTTTCATCTCAAGGATTATGTGGTTGAGAATGAAGGCCTCAAGCAAGTAGGACTTGGACTTGGTCTCATGAACTATCCTGAAATCATCAGACGCATTCAAGATAACTGTCCCTGTGCACATCTTATTTTTGAAGGTGTGACAGGTGAAGATATTCAAACATCATTACAATACATCCGAAAACTCATCGAAAGGAAGTGAGATTGTGAAACTCGACATCGTATATAACAATCATCCCGAAGATTCAAAGCACTACGATACAGAGACACTCCGTTCAAGATACTTGATTGAAACTGTCTTTCTTGCCAATCAGATTCTATTCACTTATTCCCATCATGACAGTATCATCGCAGGTGGCATCATGCCCGTGGGTGAAGAAGTCAGTTTACCGGTGACCAAAGACTTAGGGACAGAATTTTTCTTAGAAAGAAGAGAACTTGGCGCAATCAATATTGGTGGTGAAGGTTATGTGATCTTAGATGGCCATCGTCATGAAATGGCAGAACGTGATGGGATCTATATTGGCTTAGGTGTTAAGAGTGTGATCTTTGGATCCAAAGATCCTGAAAAGCCTGCCAAATATTATATCAACAGCGCACCAGCACACAAAAATTATCCGACAGTGCATATTCCATTTGCCAAAGCAAATCCAAATCGTTGGGGTGCTCCGAAGACATTGAATGAACGTACCATCTATCAGTATGTGCATCCTGCAGTCTGTCAGTCTTGTCAATTGGTCATGGGGATGACCATCTTATCTCCAGGCTCAGCATGGAACACCATGCCTTGCCATACACATGAACGACGCATGGAAGTCTATTTCTATTTCAATATGGCAGAAGACACCAGAGTGTTCCACTTCATGGGTGAAGCAAAGGAAACCAGACATCTGGTCGTTTCAAACGAACAGGCAGTCATTTCACCATCCTGGTCGATCCATACCGGTGTAGGCACATCGGATTACACCTTCATCTGGGGTATGTGCGGCGAAAATATCACATTTTCCGACATGGACTTTGTCAAGATGTCGGATCTCAAATAACGAAAAGAGGAATCATTATGTCTATACTCAATCAATTTTCATTGGCAGGTAAAGTTGCGATTGTCACAGGTTCATCCACAGGTCTTGGTCAAGGTATGGCGCTTGGTCTTGCAGAAGCAGGTGCTGACATTGTCGGTATCGACTACGTCGGTTCTCCAGAGACACAGATTCAAGTTGAACAGCTCGGACGGAAATATCTTGGACTCAAAGCCAATCTGATCTCCATCAAACCAGAAGGACTTGCTGAGTTGGTCAAACAAGCTGTTGATCATTTCGGTCATGTCGATATTTTGGTCAACAACGCAGGCATCATCAGAAGAGAAGATTCGCTGAACTTCTCTGAAGCAGACTGGGATGATGTGATGAACATCAACGTGAAAACTGTCTTCTTTTTCTCACAGGCAGTCGCGAATCAGTTCGTGAAGCAGGGCAATGGTGGGAAAATCATCAACATCGCATCGATGTTATCTTATCAAGGTGGCATTCGCGTGCCTTCTTATACGGCATCCAAATCTGGTGTCAAAGGCATTACCATGCTGATGGCAAACGAATGGGCAAAATACAACATCAACGTCAATGCGATTGCACCTGGCTATATGGCAACCAATAACACAGCGGCACTTCGTGACGATGAAAAGCGTGCAGGACAAATCCTAGAGCGCATTCCAGCCGGTCGTTGGGGAACACCCAGAGATCTTGCGGGCGCTGCAATATTCCTTGCGAGTGATAACTCAAATTACATCAACGGTTTCACNNGGGCCATCTTTTGATGGCCTTTTTCATTGTCTTGCGTTTTCAAATCTAGGATTTTGTGATACAATACTTCATGAGGTATCTAACATGAATGAACATAAACGCGAATTACGCATCGAACTGATGAACACACTCTATCAATACGACCTTTATCAATCTGACAAGCTTCCTTTCATTCCGTATTTTGAGATGGAAGAAGCCAGTGTCATCTATCACGATATCGTTTTAATGGTCAAGACCATTGATGACATCATTGAAAAACATCTGTTTGAATATAGTCTTTACCGATTGGCATTTTTGGATCGTGCCATCATCAGACTTGCAGTCTATGAAATGCTCAAAACCGATCTAGCTAAGGAAATCATCATCAATGAAGCGGTTGAACTGACCAAGATTTATTCCAATCTAGATGATGAGAAGCAACATAAATTTACCAATCGAGTCCTCGATAACATCGCTAAAACAATCAAGGGATGATGGGTATGGAACAGTACTTAAGTATCTCGGCACTGACCAAGTACATCAAAGCAAAACTTGAGGGTGACAAACACCTTTTTTCCATTTTATTAAAGGGTGAAATTTCAAATTTCAAACGACATTCGAGAGGTCATCTATATTTCACGCTCAAAGATGAAGGCGCACAGATTTCTGCCATCATGTTCGCACGTGATGCAGAGTGGATCCTGTTCCAACCCAAAGAAGGCGATCATGTCCTTGTCTCGGGTAGAATCAGTCTCTATGAACCGTCTGGAACATATTCCATTCAAGTTTCTGAAATGAAACCTGACGGGATTGGCGAGTTGTATTTGAAGTATGAGGCACTCAAGAAAGATCTGGAATCCAAAGGTTACTTCAGTGTTTCACACAAGAAACCGATTCCAAAGTTTCCAAGAAAAATTGGTGTCGTGACTTCACCGACAGGTGCCGTCATCGAAGATATCAAAAACACGGTCTCAAGACGTTATTTGCTTGCAGAAATCTATTTGTATCCCGCGCTCGTTCAAGGACCAGGAAGCGCCGAAAGCATCAGAAACATGATTTTGCTTGCCAATCAGGCAGGTGATGTCGATGTCCTCATTGTCGGACGTGGCGGCGGATCAATCGAAGATCTCTGGAGTTTCAATGAAATGCCCGTCATTCAGGCCATCTATGACTCAAAAATTCCAGTGATTACAGCCATCGGCCATGAAACGGATTTCACATTATCGGATTTTGTGAGCGACTTAAGAGCACCAACACCAACAGCGGCTGCAGAACTTGCAACACCTAATAAAGCCGATTTGCTTGTGAAAATTGCTGAATATCAAGACAGTATCGATTACAGGATCAGTCAGTTTTTCGGTAATAAGAAAACCGAATTGATGTATCTGGATCAGCGGCTCGATATGTTGTCACCGACTCAAAAACTGGATGCTCTCAAAAAGGATTTGAAGAGAAACACAGAACAACTCATGAGAAATGCCTCCTATATGCTAGAGGGAAAACATAAACTGGTTTCAGATTTGAGACTCGCATTAAGATCACCTGAAGAAAAGATCAGAAGTTATCAAGAAAAGCGGATTCAACTCGATCTCAGATTGAACACGTCAGTGAATACCATGTTTAGAGGCAAGATTCATCAGTTTGATCTCTTGAAATCGATGTTAACATCACTGAATCCTTTGATGTTGATGGACAAGGGGTTTGCAGTGGTTTCTAAGGATGAAGTGGTTGTCACAAGCATCAAAAACATCACATTGGGTGATGATATCTTAGTGAGATTGAAAGATGGTCAACTGAAGACCAAAGTCGTTGAAATCAAGGAGAACAATCATGGAAAAGAAAACATTTGAAGCATTGCTCAAGGAACTCGAACAAGTCGTGAAAGATTTGGAATCGAAGGACATTCCCTTGGATGAAGCGGTTAAAAAATATCAGCTCGGACTCGAACTGTCCAAGGCATGTTTTGCGATGCTTGAAGCCGCTGAAAAACTCATTGTGAAGGAAATCAAGAACTGAGTATGAATCTGTTTGACATCAAGGATCCCTCATTCATCAAACAACTGAATATCAAAGAACTCAAAACATTGGCGGAAGATATTCGTCTGTTTTTGATTGACTCCATTTCAAAAACAGGGGGTCATCTGTCTTCAAATCTCGGTACAGTCGAACTGATCATCGCCTTACATTATGTCTTTGACAGTCCTGAGGATGTCTTTGTCTTCGATGTCGGTCATCAGGCGTATGTCCATAAGATCCTAACCGGGAGAATCCATGAATTTTCCACACTCAGACAGACAGATGGACTTTCCGGATACATCAATTACCAGGAATCACCCCACGACCAGTGGGAAAGTGGTCATGCAGGCACAGCGCTTTCTGCACTGTTTGGCGTGCTTTATGCCAAACATCTGAAAGATGAAAAAGGACAGGGAATTGCCATCATCGGAGATGCTTCGATGAGCAACGGTATGGCGTTTGAAGCGCTCAATTTGCTCGGTTCTGATCCGCATGCACAAGGCATTGTCATTTTAAACGACAATGAAATGAGCATTTCCAAATCCGTCGGATCCATTTCAAAGACGTTGAATAGAATCAGATCCAACCGGTTATTCATCAAGATGAAGCGTTTCTGGCAAATGGTATTGCCACAGTTTGTCTTAAGATTCTTAGGCCGGATCAAACGTGGTCTCAGAGGATTTTTCCAACGTCAGAATATTTTTGAAGATCTTGGCTATGTCTATATCGGACCCATCGACGGTCATGACATTAGGGGTCTGATTTATAATTTAAGACGCATCAGAAATCTGAAGAAGAGTGTCGTCTTGCACATCATCACTGAGAAAGGTAAAGGACATACCGAAGCTGAAAACGACAAGATTGGCAATTTCCACGGTGTATCTAAACCTGGTTTGAAGAAAGAGCAAGTGATTTCATGGAGTGAACTGATCGCAAAATCGATGGATGCTTTACAAACACACATCAAGACATTTGTCATCATGCCAGCCATGGAAGTTGGTGCTGCTTTCGGAGCATTTCACAAAAAATACCCGGATCGATACCTCGATGTCGGCATTGCTGAAGAACATGCAGCAACCATGGCAGCATCGATGGCACATCATGGTATCCCTGTGTTTTTACCGCTTTATTCAACATTTGCACAACGTGCATTTGATCAAATCTTAAATGATATCGCAAGATCCAATCATCATGTCGTCATCAGTATTGACCGAGCAGGCATCATTGGTGAAGACGGATCCACACATCAGGGGCTCTTTGATGTCTCTATGTTTTATCTCATGCCCAATGTCACGATTGTCATGCCACATGATGCGAAAGAAGCATCTGATTTGCTGTATTATGGCTTCATGAAGCAACATCATCCATTCGTGATCAGATATCCTCGCGGGTCTGTAGCCTTTGATAAAGAAGCAGAATCGATCACTTTTGAAACAGTGACACCGACATGGACAGTCTTAGAAAAAGGTGATGATTTGACGATCATCAGTTACGGACCATCGCTTGATCTCTTGAAAAAAACAGTCGATCACATGGGTCTTTCTGCTACAATCATCAATGCGAGATTCATCAAACCCATCGATGAACAGATGCTTCATGACATCATGAAAAGTCATAGAAAAATACTCGTTTACGAAGAACTTGCAAACTCAGGTTCTCTCTATCCTCAGGTGCTTCAGTTCATGGCCAAGCATCATTATCATAATAGGGTTACTGCAATGTCCATCACGGATCAGATTGTTGAACACGGTCACTATGATGATATGCTCAAGAAACTCGGCATGGATGAAACTGGCATTATGCAAGTGATCAAGACGCTCTTATCATGAGATTAGATCTTTTTTTGGTTGAGCGAGGTTTGGCAAAGACCAGAAGCCAAGCATCTGATCTGATCAGACGGCAACTTGTACTTGTTGATGGAGAAATTGCAGGAAAAACTGGTGTTGAGATTACCACTCAACAGGTTGAACTGATTGCCGAATCCAAGTATGTCAGCCGTGCTGGTGAAAAACTTGCGCAAGCTTTAATTGATTTCAACATTGACCTACGTGATAAAATAGCCATCGATATTGGTTCATCAACCGGTGGGTTTACCGATTGTGCCATCCAGCATGGCATCCGTTTTGTCTATGCCTATGACGTCGGCAGTCATCAGATGGATGAAAGACTTAAAAAAAGTCCTTTGATCGAACTGCATGAAGAAACCAATATTTTATCGGTCAAATTGCCTGTTTCAGATATCATCTTCATCGATGTCTCCTTCACATCCATCAAGCCCATTTTAAAGCACATAGAAGGGTTTAAAGGGGAAATGGTATGTCTGATCAAGCCACAGTTTGAAGCAGGTCCTCAGTACTTGAAACAAGGGATTTTGAAGAATCCGAAGCGCACCAAAGAAGTTCTTGAAGACGTACTATCTTATGCAAGATCACTTGGGTTTTCGATTGCAGCCCTCAAGTCATCCCATCTGAAGGGCAAATCGGGCAATCAGGAATATATCCTCTACATCAAAGAACCAGACAAACATCAAAACCTATCCGTTCTGATTGGAGAAGCACTATGCTAAAAGCACTTTATGTCAAACACTTCGCATTGATTGATGACTTGGAAATGACCTTTCAGCCAGGTCTTTCGGCCATGACCGGCGAAACTGGCGCTGGTAAGTCCATCATTTTGGAATCACTGCAGCTCCTTTTTGGGAAAAGAAGTGACCAGACCATGATACGTCATGGTGAGAAAAGAGCCTTGGTCAAAGGTGTCTTTCAGATCAAGCCACATCAGATGCAGGCAATTGGACTCCCTGAAATGATTGAAATCGAACGTGAAATCGATCAATCCGGCAGACACAACATGAAAATCAATGGTGAGCAGACAACCTTACAAAGACTCAAGGAAGTCACCCATGCCATCGGTTCGATCCATGCCCAAAATGATGCGATGAATTTATATGATAAAAGCTATTATCTCGAATTGATCGATCAGATGGATGAGGAAGGCATTTCAAAACGCATGAATGCTTATCTGATGGACCGGTCAGTCTATCTTGAAAAGAAGAAACATTTGGAATCACTCAAGCAAAAAAAGAAACAGAGCATCGAAAAACAATCGTTTTTAGAATTTCAGGTCGAAGAACTGAGTGCACTGCATCTGCTTCCAGATGAGCGTACACAACTCGATGAGCAGATTGAGAAATTGAAGCATCATGATCGCATCATGAGTCAACTGAAAGATGCTTACGGGCACTTGGAAGAAGAATCATTTCCCATCGACCGGATGTATGATGCATCCAGGGCTTTGGATAAGATCAGTCATCTGGACTCAGAATACAAGAGTCTTTCCGAACGACTCCAAAATGCATATTATGACGTTGATGATGTGAAACAACGTGTTTTTCAGATTGTAAACAATCTCGATTTTGATGAAGAAGCTTTCAACCGGATGCAAGACCGGAGTTATGAATTGATCAAGATCGAACAGAAATATGGCAAGACTGTCAATGAATTGATGACCTATCTTGAATCGATTCAAGAAGAATTGCTGCTCATCACCGATTATGATCACTATTTGGCATTGTCAGAGACAGAACTGAAGAAGACCTTTGAGAAAGCCTATCAAAGTGGACTGACATTATCTAATCACAGACAGAAACTAGCCAAACAACTGACTCAAGAGATGATTCTTGAATTGAAAGACTTAGATCTCGACAAAGCGCATTTTGAGATCGTTTTTGAGAATGTTGAAAAAGTAGAATCAGCGCTTCTTGAAACAGGACTCGATCAGGTGGATTTTCATATTTCTTTGAATGAAGGCGAACCCATCAAACCACTGTCGAAAGTCGCATCCGGTGGTGAACGTGCACGCTTCATGTTCGCACTGAAAAGTATCTATGCCAAAAGCAATCATCTGTCGATGCTGATTTTGGATGAAATCGATATCGGTATCAGTGGAAAGACTGCAGGCAAAGTCGCAACCAAGATGCAACAACTGGCTTTAACCATGCAACTTCTGGTGATCACACATTTGCCACAGGTTGCCGCCCGCGCACATTTTCATTACGGCATTGAAAAGAAAAAAGAGAAAGACCGGATGGTGACTCGGATCTATCTCTTAAATGATGAGATGCGGATTGAAAAGATTGCCTTGATGTTATCGGATGAGAAGCTCACTCATTTTGCCATCGAGCAGGCCAAAGTGCTCCTCGGAAAATAAAAAAAGCTCTCGCTTTTCTTATGCGTTGCCTAACACGATGGACAAGACGAATGTCAGGATGATCAGACCGACCATGCCGAAGATGATGATCCAAACGAGTGCTTTGCCCCACCAAGTTTCGGTTGGATTGACAAAGTGTTTCTTCTCTGTGGATTCAACTTTACCATTTTTGGGTTTATTGACAACTTTGCTGTTTGTAGATTCTTTAATAGCCATAACTTCACCTCGTTTGCTTAATCGTATTCATTATACTATATTTGAATGTCCAAAGGAAGAGATATAATTGAAAAAGGACGTCAAAATCATCTTTCATATCGATCTCAACGCTTTCTTTTGTAGCTGCGCGATCATCAAGGAACCTTATTTGAAGGATAAGGTGTTTGTTGTCGGTGGCAGTTCAACGGGCAGACGCGGTGTCGTATCGACATCTTCCTATCCAGCACGGAAACTTGGCATCAAAAGTGCGATGAGTATCAGTGACTGTTTAAGAATCTATCCGAAGCTCATCATCGTTCCGACGCAGTTCTCACTGTATCAGAAATACTCGAGTCTGTTCTTCAATTACTTGAAAAAATACTCGAGCGTTGTCTTGGAAGGATCGATTGATGAAGGGTATGTTGATATGACAGAGGCATCCATGTCCAAACATCCACTGGCGATTGCCAAAGAAATCCAGGATGGTTTGATGAAAGAGTATCAACTCCCCTGTTCGATTGG
>DITG01000081.1 GCA_002422045.1 Acholeplasmataceae bacterium UBA6190 | reverse complement strand
ATATGGTAGAGTTTGCTCGTTACTATATAGATCTCATTAGAGGGTTTTTTGCAAATATCGGTGAATTTTTCAGAAGGATCTTTGAAGCGTTTGCCGATTTGTTATTTAATGGGACTGTAGAATTTTTTTCAAACTTTATAGCTGCAAGCGAAAACTTTACATTACTGGACTGGGTAATGGCTTTTGTTGTTCTCATGATCAATTTATCATTCTTTGTTTTTATCGGTCTTAAGATTTATCAGATCACTCGCAAATATGTCAAGTTCGCTAAAACCGAATATGAAAAAGATGAGTTGTTAGAAGAAGTTGCATTCTTGAATCAGAAGACTGTGGAACTCATCGATGAGAAGAACAAGATTCTCGCACTCAAGGTTTCAAATCTTGGCTTGGCTCCTGGACAAGGTGGTCAAGGTATGGGTGACCAAGGAGAATCCGGTGATGGTAAAAAAGAAGAATATACTGGACCCTCACGTTTCGTTAAATTGCTTCAAGTGGACAAAGAGTATGAAAATACGGTTACTTCCATCCGCATGAAGGATGAAGACATGATTAACTTGAGTGAACTTGTCAAACGTTTCATTAACTTCTCAGCTTCAAAATTAGGTTTATTCTATGATCGTAAAATTATTTCCGCATTCTTTGCAGGAATGGCTGCATCCAAGACCATGATCCTTGAAGGTATCTCTGGTACTGGTAAAACATCACTGCCTTACGCCATGGGCAAATTCTTTGGAAACGATTCAGATATCATCGCAGTTCAGCCATCATGGCGTGATAGAGCTGAAATGCTCGGTTACTTGAATGAATTCACCAAGAAATTCAATGAAACTGACTTTTTAAAAGCAGTTTACCGCACAACATTCCGTGACGACATTTGCATCATCGTCTTAGATGAAATGAACCTTGCGCGTGTTGAATATTATTTCGCAGAATTACTATCCTTACTTGAAATGCCAGATCCAGATGCGTGGTTGATTGATATTGTGCCTGATAACCAGCCTGGAGATCCCAAACACTTAGTGAACGGTAAGATTTTATTGCCACAAAACGTTTGGTTCATCGGTACAGCCAATAAAGATGACTCGACATTCACCATTACCGACAAAGTCTATGACCGTGCGACACCGATTGAAATCAATGCCAAGGCTGCATACATCGATGCACCTCAAACCGATGGTGTTTACATGAGCCATGAATATTTGGCAGATTTATTCAGAAATGCAAGTAAAGATCATGCCATGAGCTTAAAAGCTCTTGAAAATCTTGAGAAACTGGATTCATTCATCACGAAGAACTTGAAAGTAACATTCGGTAACCGTATCATGAAACAAATACGTGCGTTTGTTCCTGTCTATGTTGCATGTGGAGGATCTGAGTATGAAGGTCTTGATTACATGGTCGCAAGAAAGATTTTGAGAAAGTTTGAAAGTTTGAACCTGCCATTCTTACAAAATGAAATCAATGATCTATCAACACTACTTGATCGATTGTTTGGTAAGAACGTCATGGTCGAATGCCAAGCATTCTTGAATAACATTAAGAAGATGTTCTAACTGAGGTTGATGCATGAAGAAAATCAGTGATTTAAGAAAATTCCATGAAGAACTCAATACGGTTTACTATGAACTGGAAAAAGATCATGAGTTTCCCAATCACTTTTATCAAGCATTGTTATCTGGAGAGAACACTGTCTATCAGAAAAGTATATCAGAGATCAAGACTTTCCATGAAGAATGGATTGGCACGATTGAATCTTACTTCAACAGCTTAGATAAGATTTCTAAAGATCCTAAGTCAGGTTTGAAGTATCTACAAGAAGTTGAAGCGATTGAAAAAGCCAAAAAAGTCAACTCAGATTCCATCAGACATCTCGCATCCCATACCCATCTGATCAAGGAAGTCAAACACGGTAACGTGATCCCTAAGAAGATTCTGACAACCCAGGCAGAAATCAATTATGCAATATACGAAAATCGCTTTGTGATGACATTAATCAATCGTTTGTTCGACTTTGTCAACGATCGATATGAACTGGTCAAAAGCAATGTGGATTCTTACAATAACAAGTTTTTTAACTTTAAATCTCAGTTCGATATCCGTGAATCCAAAGTTGATTTTGAAATCAATATGAAGATCAAGGAAGATCTCGAAAATGAGTCAATCAATCGTCAGAGCCATGAAGTGTTAAGACGTATCGAGTTCTTACTTAAAAAAGTGAACGGGCTCAAAACGTCGGTGTTCATGGAAACACTCAAGAACGCTAAACCCGTCGTCGCACCTATCATGAAGACCCAAATCATCACGAAGAACGTTGACTACAAGAACTGTTATAATTTATGGTTATTTCTGGACAAATACAACACCTTAAACTTTGACTTGAATGTCCTTGAACAAAATCTGACATTTGATCGCTACTACATGCGAAACATTTATCAGACAGTCCTGACTGCATTTACAACAGTCTATGGCAATCAAAAAGCCTTAGAAGATCATTATCAGTACATCGATGTCCAGGAGTATAAGAAAAAAAGTCCTAAGGTCATTAAGAAAACACTCGATGAACTGATGAGTTCAGCAGATCCGTTTGTTTTAGAAAATACTCAAATCAACCAGTACTTCCTGGATCAGAACAAACAAGTCTTTAGAGAACGCTTGAATAAGGCACTCGAAGAATCATCATCCTATGACATTGCACTTCGGAAGGCGATGAGAGAAACCATTCAAATCACCAATGCCCTGTTTCAAGATTTCTTTGAACTCGGTGAAGATGATGAAACAGAAGAAATGTTTTTCCAGCGCATGGTAAAAAGTGATCTTGAAGATGAACTGAACAAAGCCAAGGATAAGGCAAGAATCGCAAGAGTCATCAGAGAAACCAAAGAAGTGGATTACAACAGTGCAATCCGTCTCGAAAAAAGAATGCTCAAGGAAATAGAGCGTATCGATAAAGAAATTGTCAAGACAACCAAAAAGAAGAATATGGAACTGGCAAAAAAGATGGCCATCGAAGAACGGATCAAGCTTGAAAGAGAAAGTTTAGATTCCAATCAACAGGCACTGACGGAATATTTGGAATTTGTCAGTAATACCAAACAACTGCTTGCTGACGAACATCGAGAGATTCAAGAGAAAATCAAGGAAAAATCGAAGTTCATCAAGGAAGAAGAAAAACGTATCATCGAACTTGAGAAAAAGAAGGCAAGAGATCAATATGTCTCCGCCATGAAAAAACTGAAGGAAAAGCAAAAAAGAGACAAACTGAAAGCACAGGAATTGCTGAAAAAACAACTCGGTGTGCAGAAGAAGAGACTATTGTCAGAAACGAAAAAATTAGAACAAGAATCGAAAGAACGCATAAGAAAAGAAAAACAAAAGATTCAAGCAGAGTACCAGAACAAAGACGAGTAAAGCATAAAGAGAGGAACGACATTGAAAAAGACATTAACGATCGTAATCACCAGTGTTGCACTTCTCATTTTGATGTTCTCGATTGTCATCATGTTCATGGGCTCACGTGCCATCCAGAAGAATGAACCTCTTTATATCTTCGGTTATTCATTTACCGTTGTCGCACCGACTGGATCCATGCTTGGTGATCTTCCGGATTCTTTGGATAACTATGATATTGCAATCATCAGAAAAGGCAGTTATGATGAAATTGAAATTGGCATGGTCATTGTATTTCAAGCAGAGTACAATGCCAACGACAAAGTACTTGTCATTCATAGAGTCGTCGGATTACATCCGGATGGCGGTTATGAGACCAAAGGTGACAATAATCCTTCAGTAGATCGAGATCCTGTCACAGAAACCAATTTTCAAGGGATTTATGTCTCAAAGATTACATTTTTAAGACCCCTATCTGAACTTGCTGCCAATGGTAAAAACATCATCTTTCTCGTATTGATCATCGTGCTTGCTTCATTGCTGATCAGCGAAGTGATGAACATTATCAAGCAGATCAATCATGCAAAAAAAGAAGAGATGATTGAGCAAAATAATGCTGATATCGAAGCTATGAAAGCAGCAGAAAAAGAAAAGATTTATCAAGAAATCTTAGAAGAGGAACGTCAAAAAAAGTTACCAAAAGATGAGTAAAAACTGTTGACGAATGAGTCGTTTGGTAGTATAATGAAACTGTAGATATATATTATATATAATATATGTTTTCCACTTGGCAAACCTGGAGAAATCCAGCGACGCAAAGCTATAGGGCCTATACAAGGTAGCCAGTTGCTCTCGAAAGAGATCGTGCTGGCTTTTATGTTTTTTTGGCTTTTATGTAAGGTTTTTTCAGTCTTTTATACAACTCAATCACATCCGATTTTGACCGGATGATACTTGGCAAACCTGGAGTGATCCAGCGACGCAAAGCTATAGGGCCTATACATGATTAGGTAGCCAGTTGCACCTCGGAAGAGGTTCACCTGGCTTTTTGTTTTCTTTGATCAATTGAATATCGGAGTATCCGAATCATACTTTGGCAAACCTGGAGTGATCCAGCGACGCAAAGCTATAGGGCCTATACATCATTAGGTAGCCAGTTGCATCTCGAAAGAG
>DITG01000005.1:12663-14560 GCA_002422045.1 Acholeplasmataceae bacterium UBA6190 | reverse complement strand
CCATCGACATCTTGAACAACGTGAGTTCTGTGACGGATAGTGTGTAATAGTCGATGTCGCCATCACGCTCGATGATGACCTCAAAAGGTTCTCCAACGACAATCGGGATCTTCAGATCAGGTGTACTCAAATCCAAGAGCACAACCATGTCCAAACTGATGGTTTGTGGTGCTATATGACTCATCAAGGTGAATAAGAAATGATGTGTACCTTCAGAAAGGGCAAAGAATTGACCTTGAAGCTGACAAGTGAGAACATCTTCGATGAGACAGACTTGAATGGTGCTCGGTCCTTGAAACATCAATTCGGTAAACTGGGTTGCTTCAAAGGTGTAGATATCTGAATCCCATAAGGCTTCAAAGTTAAAGGCATTGACACCTGCAGTCAGTGTACCATACCGAGGATCTGACAATGACCAATCACCGGATAGATCGCCTGTGACTGGAATCCCTCGGAAAAATATCGTCGGTGTACCATACATTTCAGAATGGAACTTAAGCAAATATGTACCTTTGGGCATGATGACCGTGAGTGGAGCAGATGATAGGCTGATATAGTCACTACTTGGATGGAATAGTTTACCATCTTCATTGGTGATATAGACACGTGAACTGATGTATGTGTTGGTATGAATCGATAATTTCATCTCTTCTGGCATTGAAATGATGATCCATTCTGTATCGCCTACAAAATCATAACGGAGCGTGACAGACTGTAATGTTTCATTGATCAGAACTTCTGTACCCCCGATGTTATCATCATACATGCGGTTGACTCGGATACTATAATTGAAATCGACTTCGCGTAAATTAATGTTGATGTAATAGGTGCCAGGTTCCAGTGTGACTGTCCAACCACCACTGACACGTTCCCCATTTGACCTATAGACTTCGTTGGAGAAGCCTGATCCAAATGTGCCATTGACTAAAATACGGTAGACATCGGGTTCAGTGACAATGATTCTGACGACATCGACATCAGTATCGTTATGTTTGGTCGTCTGATAGGTTTCACCAATCGGTAACAAAAATGCTCCCTGATCCATCTGATCGCCTAACTCATCGATGTGATGTTGATAAATGATTTCACTGTAGGTGTTACCTAGGAATGTATAATGCGCAGTAATGCTCACTCGGACCAGTTTTCGGTTTCCAGGAATTTCTTCTTCAATCATGAAGTTTTGACCTGTGACTGGATAGGTTTCAATCGTTTGATTGGTGATGCCATCGATATATTCGATCGTATAACCATCGATGATCATGCCACTTGGGACAAATGTTGTTTGATAGTTGATTAAGATTTCAGATAAACTGGAATCATCATCGATTTCATAGGATCCATTGTATAAGAAGATATGCTGCATCCGGTCAATGGATTGACCGACATTCATATAACTATCCATGAGATAATCAGGTTCAATGCCATTTTCGATGACCACGTCATTTTCATTTGCAAAGATCATGGGTGTCGAATACGTCATGATGAGATTATTGGGTAATACCGCATAACCGACCGCTGCAGCACCTCCTGAGGTAGGTCTGCCGATGATGGTTGCAAGTTTCATGTCTTTAGCAATCGAAGTGAAAAGATTAGCTGCGGAAAATGTCACTTTGCTTGTCATGACATAAAAACGGTTGGGTAAAGCTCTACTTGCTTTAGCCTGATAGGTTTCGGTGTAGGTGACACCGGTGGTTGCGTTCTGATAGTTCAATTCGATCGGTAAATCGGTCATATAGGTGAGTAGTTCGACTGCACCGATGATTGCACCACCGCCATTGCAGGTCAAATCGATATAGATATCCTTATCTGGAACGATATCTTTCAAGACATCTGCCAAAATGTCTTTGGTATCCATATTGAATTCACTGATCACCAGTAAATAATAGTCAGGATAGAT
>DITG01000005.1:0-12602 GCA_002422045.1 Acholeplasmataceae bacterium UBA6190 | reverse complement strand
GGAAGTGGTTGAATCATCTGAGAAACTTGGGTTCTCCCATAGCCATAATCGACAATTGACGTATGGAGATCATCGGTATCATAGATGAATTCTTGAAACTTTCCTGAAAAACCGGCGATGGTTGTCGATTCGCCTAACTTTTTGTTTTGGAATTCTTGGAGATAGGAATCGACTTCATAGTGATCTTTTAGACCATAGAAATAGTCAAACATGAGAGCTGTAAACCGGGTCGTGTAATCGACTAAATGATTTTGTTCAAGAGGAGGAGTCAAACTGATACCTTCAAGAATGGTTGACATGTTATTAAAATCATCAACGATATAAATCGTGCCACCAAATCGGTATAAGGTAATACTGTATCCTGTGAGCACCAGATTGGCCAAATCGAAAGGCATGTAAATCTTACCATTTGCAAACAGTATATCGATCCCGTAAGGATCCAAATCGATTTGAAGTGGTTTTGGATCAGAGGATGTGTAGGAAGTCAGTTTTAGATCAGATTCGTATTGTGTCTGACCAGCGCCTGAGATCGCGATGGAGAAATTGAAATCATTGTAGGTGAGTCTGTTTCTGGTTGGATCGATTTTGAGAGTGAATGTGTGAAGTAAGGTGTCATCTTCACCGTAAAGAGGGACAGTGATGAACATGACTTCAGATAAATCGATATCAAAGGAAAGAAGTCCTGGAGACATCATCCCCATAAACGCCTCAACATCGACAAACGTCATACCAGGATATCTGGAGTCACTGAAGAGATCGAGATTTCCTGAAGGAAACACATATTCTGTGGCTTTATCGACAACCGACATCTCTTGAGAAAAACTTAAAAAATCATCATCTTGGATCATGGTTTCAATGGGTGTTTCAGTCACCTCAGGTGTTTCGGTGACTTCCGGTATTTCCTGACATCCCATCAGGATTAGTAATAGTAAAATCAACCAGATGCTTTTCTTCATAATTACCCCCACAGTATTATTTGTTTTCAAAGTATCATTATGTCCATTATATAATAAAAATCATCAATCTTGACGATTATTTGAGATGATAGAAAGATTAAGTGATGTATAATGCTAGTAATTAAGGTCTATAGGGAGGTTAAGCATGATCATTGAAACAAAACATTATCAACTGAAAAATGGTTTGAAACTTATGCTCAGAAGTCCACTCAAAAGTGATGCCAAAGAAATACTTGACTATTTGAAACTTGTCACAGGAGAGTCCAGATTTCTACTCAGATATCCTGTTGAATGCCCAGAAGATATCGAAGCTGAAGCACATTTCATTGAGACAATCAACAGCCATGAGAGTCAAGCCATGATTCTGGCAATCATCGGTGATGAAATCGTTGGTGTTTCCAATGTTGGCTTAAAGACAAAACTCAAACTGAAACATCGGGCAACCTTAGGCATCTCGATTCAGAAAAAGGTTTGGGGATATGGGATTGGTTCTCTCATGATGGATCAGATGATATATCTATCCAAATCATGGGGTGCCGAACGCCTTGAGCTTGAAGTGATTGAAGGTAACGAAAGAGCCATCAAACTCTATCAGGCCAAAGGATTTGAGATTGCGAGTGAACTCAAACATGCGATCAAAGAAACTGATGGCATCTATTATTCGGAATATGTGATGACGAAACCCTTATAAAACGATCATCATTTGCCATCCCTATGGATGGTTTATTTTTTTATCCATTTTCATGTATAATAGAAGCGTAGGTTACTACAGAAATAGGACTCACTCATGAAAAAGAAAGAACAGACCAAAGACTTTATCAACAAGGATTACATCGATGATGCAGGCAATGCCATCGTGGATGTCATCATCAATGACCGATCCAAACTTTTTTCACCTTATTCGGACAAAAAGTTATTGAATCGTGAGATTTTTATGTACCTAGATACCATCGCGGATCCGATTCCCAATATCTATCCCTTAATCATCAACTTTGTCATTCCAGACTTAGACAAAGTCGATAAATCCTATGTCAGAGACGCACTCAAGCGTTATTACTGGTTCTCATATAAGGAAAAAGTGACAGCACTGAGAAATGAAACGCTTTATGCGCTTGCGTTTCTGTTATCTGGTTTCACACTTCTTGTCATCGATTCTCTGATCATTTTAGAACAAACCACACCTATCATGAAAGTCATCAGTAACTTCATGGTTTTATTGTCTTGGGTATTTCTATGGGAAGCGATCAGGCATCTGATGGTTGGCAGAAGAGAAAAAGTGATCGATAAAAACAATGAGCGTCAAATGGCGCTTGCTGAAGTGCGTTTTATCAGCAAGCCAGATGACGTCGAACGTGCAAGTTGGTAGTGATTTGAGGTGATCAGATGAAAACGGTAATCGTCAAACGATTTTTCCATGAGCTCTTTGGAGAAGAAACGACTAGACTCGATTTGATCTCCATATTGACTGCAGCTCTTTTAGGTTCACTTTTGGTGTTATGGCTTGATATTGAGCACTTAAGCATGTTATCTTTACCTGTGATGATCATCGTCTTGATATTGCTTGCAGATATCTTGGGTGGTGTTGTTGCCAATATGACCAAAGGTACTCAGCTTTATTACAAGGAAAGACCCAATTTAAGACAGATCTTTATATTCATTCACATTCAGCCCATCATCTTCGCATTACTGATCAAAAGTTATATCATAGAATCGGTGTTCATCTATCTTTATGTTGCCTTAGTTGCAACACTCATCAACTCGATCAGACATTTACCCCAACATAAAAGTATTGCAGCTCTTGTGTTCATGTTCGGTGCCCTGATACTGATCATCTTTGGCATGGATATGCCACCTTATGTGATGATATTCTTCCTGTTTTACATGATGAAACTCATTTTGTCATTTTCAGTCTCCCATACCCATGCAAGGAAGATCCTATGAATCAAGTACTGCTTGATATCACAAAACATTTGAATACGAAGTTTCAGATCATACCGATTCTTTATGCCTCTTTTGCCGTGGAAAAGGTCCTTGGCATTGATCTAGAGGCCAAAGATATCGATTTACTCATTCCAAAACATCATTTTTTGAGTCGTCATGACATCATCACCTATCTCTTATTTCAAGGATATGAGTATATCCATGATGAAGTGATTCATCTGACCAAAGATGGGATTGATATCGAACTTGCTGATGAAGACTATTGGATCAAGCATTGCCATTTGGAACCTAAAGATTTTCATACCATCCATGAAAATCAAGTGACATATCAGATTTTAGGTGCAAGAAATCTTGTGAATCTCTATGGATACTTGTTATCTTTAAAGCATCGAAGTATAGAAAAGAAACAAAAAGACTTGGCAAAAATCGATATGCTCAATCAATTCATCAGCAATCATCAGTGCTTACTGGATTAAAAATTCATCAAAAAAGAAAGAGAAGATCATGAAAAAACAGATCCACCGTTTACTCAACTGGTTTGAAGACAAATTTAACTACATCATTGAACTCCTGGCATTCATTGGGGGACTCTTTTGTATCCTGTTTGCACTCTTTATCTTTATCGCGTCACTTTTTGACCTAGAGTGGTTCACTGAAACGCAGTTTGAAATCATCATCTTGCCCGGTGTCATCGGATTCTTTGGTGTGATCATCTTGTTTGCCTTAAGAATCACAAGACATATGACAAAATAGAAGTCAAAAGTGATCAATAATAATGTCTATCTGTATGAGGTCAACATGAGAACATATCAAAAAGAAGATCAAGATGCCATCATGCGCTTGATTGAATCTGAAGGTAGTGACTGGAGTGACTACTATCAAGGTGACGGAAGAATTCAATACTTAAATGCACTTTTGCATTCAATCACCCTTGTGATACCAGAGGGTGATGAGATCATCGGTTATTTGCGCGCCAAAGATGATTTTGGCTTTGGTATTTATGTCTATGACTTGCTCGTCTCAAAACAAAAGAGAGGTCAAGGTTATGGCGCGATGTTAATCAGTCATCTGATGGATTGTTATCCGGGTCAAACGGTATATGTGATGTCTGATGTTGATCCATATTATGAAAAGCTAGGTTATGAACGGATCGGTTCGATCTTTCAAGCAACAAAAACAAGCCCATCCAAATGAAAAGTTTCAAAAGTCAAAACGACTTCTGAAACTTTTTTTATTCACTAAAAAAGTTGTTGATGAAGATGATCATCTAGTAGTTTATGATTTGTAAGGGTTTTTCGCGAAACTGATGGCTTCTTCGATGGATTTTTCAGAAATAATGCCGGATTCCTGCTTAAAATTTTTAACTGTCACAGAAGTTTCACGAGATTGTATATCCCCGTGATAGTCGATATCATCCAAATAATCTTGTTTTAGATCAGATATTGTCTGGATGATGAGTGATGTCTTACCACTCCGTTCGACTTCTCTTAAATCGATGTAGATCGTCTTTTCTACACCTGCTTCTTCATAGGTCAGAAGTATCAAGTAGAAGGATGTGACAAGGACAGAGGTCGTTGATTCGAGTTTGTATGAAAAAAATGTATATTCAACGGATGTGATTTCAAATCCTTCATCATGGATATCGATGGTTTCTTCGGTATCCAATTTTAAAAGTATATCAGACAAATGGTCATTCACAAACGATTCTTGTTCACTTGAACACCCAAAAAGTAATACTGAAGATACTAGAAAAAGCACCATCCATACGATTTTCTTTGACATAGCGTTCCTCCACTCTTGATTCAACATTAGCACGCTTTCTTCTGATTGTCAATTGAAGGCAAGCAGATGGCTTGATTCAGGGTATCAATCCATCCATTCACTTGAGACTTAGCATCCGTTTTTAGCAGAAGAAACACTCCATTTTTCATGGTTTATGATATAATCATCATGAAATCTCGACACAAGGGGAACGACAATGAATCCTAAAAAAACACTCATCATTTGGATGGCTATGCTGCTTGTTACTGTTTTTAGTACCTTTTTATTTCTCTATGCGCTTGGTATCTCTGGCACCATCAACATGTATGTGATCTCAGCAGTGGTCATCACACTCCTATATGCACTGCGCATCAAGAAAAACAAACGGTGGATCGTGCGCATCATCCCACTGGTCATGGCGCTCCTCGGGGTTGCAGGGTATATCACAACTTTATTTTTGGATCATGGTGACAGTTTTGGTGTTGGATTACTGTTTGCAGTATCGATTGTCTTGGTGTTCTTATCGCTTTTATCAATGATCATCTATCAAATTCTAGAGAGAAGTTACTACACAAGTGGCACCTATCAGAGAACAGACCAGACTTATCTGTCCAATGAATGGATTCTCTTTGTCTTTGTGGTCAATATGCTCATCTTTCAAGTCGTGGATTATGTGCTTGGTCTCGATTTCTTAAGATCACTGTTGGAAATTGGTATTGTTCTAGTGTCATCTGTTGTGCTCTACTGGATCTTGTTTTTTGTCAATAAGAGACGCAAGAACATGAATCTATTCTCACTCGTTGGCTTGCTATTTTTTAGTACCTACATCGGTTATGCTTACATATCCAAAACCCAGATTCCCTTTTACTTATCCTCTGGATCCCATATGCTTTTGATTTACTTTTTGATCAAAGATCATTTCAATAAGAAGGCGGACAAACTTGAACAGTCTCAAAAGCATTAACTTAAGACATCCAGTCTATGTCGAACTGGATATGAAAACAACTTTGATGGAGAAAAACGACATTCTCCGGTGGAGCTTGTCATGTATGGATGATGTGACAACACTCTATATGAAGGAATATGCGCATGATCCAGATGTTTTAGGTGCGTTTGATGGTGTGAAGTCGTATCTAGATGGGAAGATTTCAGTCAATGATGGTAGAGCGGTTGCACTGAAGATGCACGAACGTGCGCGTCATGAAACCACTCCAAGCGTGATTTTCTATTTCAGAGCACTTGGCCAGATGGTCTCCATCATCCATGTGAAAACACATGCGATGGGTCATCTCTACTATACGCTTAAGATGCTCAATCAACTGAACTTAGATCTAATTGATCATCACTTGAAAGATGCACTGAAGAGACTTGATTTAATGGAAAAGGGAGAAATCCGATGAATGTCGTCATTTTTGATTTTGATGGAACGATCGCAAACACCCTCAAGCTTGCCGATCAGGTCTATTTAGAACTCACCCAACGCTATAACTTAAAAAGGTTCACCAAAGATGAGATTCATGAACTCAAACATCTTTCTTTTCAAGAACGTTTGAAAATGCATCATATCAACATCTTCAAACTGCCAAGAATGATGAGACGCACGCGTAAAATCATTTCTAAGATCATTTTGACGACCGATCCGTTCGTGGGTATCAAAGAACTGATCGAATCGCTTAAACAAGAAGGATACGTTGTAGCAATCGTTTCTTCGAACAGTAAAAACAATATCAAAAAATTCCTCGATCATCATGGATTTCCTCAGTTTGATGGGATCTTAGGTAAAGCTTCCATCTTTGGCAAAGATCGTCTCATCAACAAACTGATGAGAAGATACCCTCATGGAAAGCCGCTTTATGTCGGTGATGAACTCAGAGATATCATCTCAACCCAAGATATCGGATGTCCGATTGTTGCAGTCACTTGGGGGTATGATGACAAGGCAACACTCATCAAAGACAATCCGGATTACATCGCAGATGATATAGAGACCCTCAAACACATTATTAATAGTCATTTCAAATAAGCATAGACGTTTTAGTCAAAGGAGTTCAACATGATCTATCTCGTTTCTTTATCCCTAGTGATGGTGATCATCTATATCATCACAGAACATCAGAAGAAGCCACTCTTGGCATTGATGGTCAAAGGCTTTGCCAGTCTTTCATTCATTGGTGTTTTTGCAGGTGCGCTCATCGGAAGAACTCAGTTCATCGATCGGAGTCTCGCTTCACTGATTCTTTTAGGACTCGTCTCTGGGCTTTTGGGTGATGTTTATCTAGCCCTAAGACCACTCAGACCTCAATCAGAAAATGAGAATATCATCTTAGGTGGGATTACTTGCTTTTCAGTTGGTCATCTCTTTTATCTCGCAGCACTCTTTACTTTATCGGGGTTTCATGTGATCGCGATACCGATTGCGATTGTCATGACCATCATCGTCATCGCAGGATCTAAATTCATGAAATTCCAAATGGGAATCGCCAAGCATCCGACTTACTTTTACAGTCTACTCATTTTCCTGATGATTGGCACTGCCTTAGGACACGGGTTAGCCGTGGGCTTTGGCTCTTTTGAAATCTTGATGCTTGCGGGCGCTATCTTATTTGGTATCAGCGATCTGATCCTGGCACCCATTTACTATCAGGGTAAAGATACCAAACTGATGATCACCATGAATCTTGTCACCTATTATAGCGCTCAGATTCTCATTGCATCCTCTATCTATTTCATACCGAACATCATTGTACTCTTATAACCAGTTCTTGGAGGAAAAGGATGAACACATCACGTTACGATTGCATCATCCATCACAAGCTACTCAACACCGATGATATCAAAGGCCCTGTCGTTGATTTGAAACTCATCGGTTTTTTCAACACGAACGTTGAGGACCGCGTCCCTTATTATCAGTTTCAAATCATTTCAGGAAACACGGTTGTCGGACAAATCGCACTCAGAGTCGGATTCTCAGAACTCATTTTGATTCATGGCCATGTGGCCTATGAAATCGATAAGGCATACCAAGGACATCAGTATGGTTATCATGCGCTTGAAATGATCAAAAAACTCGCGAAAGATCATGGTTATCAGACCATCATTGTCACCTGTGCTCCAGACAATGAATATTCCCAAAATACAGTCCAAAGAGCACAGGGAAGACTGCTGATTCGAGACTATCCGGTACCAAAGCATCATGTCTATGATTTCTTGGGTATTCGGACATTGAACATCTATGAGTTGAAACTGTAACACATATGGAGACGTTGTGTGATAATTCTTACTTATTTCTGAATTAAGATGAATATTCTGTCATTGAAATGATATTGAAACAAATTATTGTTACAATAGAATCGAAGTAAGGGGATTATTTTGGACAAATTGCTCATTATAACTGAAGACAGGCAACTTATCGAAAAACNNGTCTTAAAAACAGAAGATATGGATTTTTACAAGCACGTCATTTTATATGACTTTATTGGCTTGCACATGACACACAAAAGCACGATCAACACACAAATCATCAACACGTTCAAACGCCAACAGACGTGTCCGTTGTTCTTGCTCTCAGATGATCAAAGTGAATCGGATATGATCACATTTCTTGAAGCTGGAGCTGACGGCTATTTAGAACTTGATAGTGATGTACGTTTGCTGAAGACAAGTATCGAATGTCTCATCAAATATGTCAAGAGCTTGAAACTGAATTTCGATCAGAAACTGAAAATCGGCAAATTCGATTTTCTGCTGGACAGATATGAAATCAGAAACGGATCTGAAGTCATCAAGCTGACCAAAAACGATTATAAGATCTTGTTATATCTCTATGAAAACAGAAACCGTGTCGTTTCCAAAGACGATATCATCAACAAACTATGGAATGAAGATGATTCAGCATCCAACAATGCGTTGTCGATTCGAATCCTCAGACTCAGAAAGAAAATCAGGGATGAAGAAGAAAACATGATTCAAACCGTTTGGGGTGTGGGTTATATCTTGAAGGTATCAGAATCATAAAAATATAGTTTTGAAGAATGGGTGATTGACATGATTTGCATGAATGCAAATACCATATTTATGAGTGATCAGACGCTAAAAACTTATGATGAAACCGTACGAATGATGAAGATTGGTAAAAAGTACGGTATTCATCTTTTTTTAGAGGCGCCGCATATTCCGAATTCGACAGACAGTTTTTACTATGACCATCTGGTGAAATCATTTGAAAAAAGAATTGAAGAACTCAATCATCAGCAATCAGGCGATTTGATTAGGCTCGGTTTGATCTGGGAAATACATCCGAAACTGATGTCTGATCCAAAGATCATTCAACCGATCTATGGAACCAAAACAGTCATGATTCACAGCAGTTCACATTACAGTGTGCTTTCTGAAGCATGTTATGAACTGAGAATCAGAGGTTATCAAGCAATTGTCTATAAGCCTGAAGAAAGTGTTAAGATCAACATGAGAAGATTCAGACACGTCAAGTGTGAGAATGCGATGCTGATGATCTCGATGCAAAGTCTGAAGTTTTCATTCAGACATTTTGACATCATGATGAATGCTTGGCGCTTTATTCTAAGCGGACAAGCAGATCTGATCGCATGCGATGCCAAGACGCCAAAAGACATCAGAAGGTATATCCGTACCAAAAGATTCATCACGATTGTCAAAGGCAAGAAGTATGCCAGAAGTCTGTTCGAACATAATCCATCTAGAGTCTTGATGTAGAGATGATTGTCTTCACTTGATCAAGATTTCATCAATAGTTGTGATTTTTTAGACATTTGTGATATGATGAATGTATTCCAAATGATTGATGACAAAGGAAATGAATGAGACATCATGAACAAAGCCATCATTTTTTATTCCAAATCAGGCAACACGAGAAGTGTTTCACAACGTTTGAATGTCACCTTCCAGGGTGACTTTCTTGAAGTGAAGNNAAGGCAGAAAACGATGATCCAAACATCATGGATCCCGTGCTCAAAGAAACGCCTGATGTGAAACCTTATGACCATATCGTTTTTGCATCTCCAGTGCATGGATTCATGTTGGCAAAGGTGATGCTTAAGTACTTGAATCAGGCAGATGACTTATTTGGTAAAAAGGTAGATCTCTTTGTCACGCATTACTTTCCATTTCAGTGGATGGGTGGAACTCAGACACTCAAACAGATGAAAAGAATCGTTGAACTGAAGCACGGCGAAGTGCATCAGATGATCTCAGTCAATTGGAAATCTAAGCGAAGAGAATCGGTCATTGAAAACTTGATCAAGCAAATCATGGAACCGTAAACGTTTTTAATGGTGCAATTACTGACAAAAGTGTCGTTGTTGTGCTATTCTATAGATGAATTATATTATGAGTGCCATCAATTGGCAAAACTCCTCGGGGGTTTCATGAAGAAAAGTCGGTTAGGCAATATGCTTCACATTACCAAATACATGTTTTTTGATGCATTCATGGTCACCTTGACCTATATGATTGCTATTTTCATGTTTATGGTCCTTGAAATACCTGTCAACAGTGACCAACTCTTCATTGCACTACCTTCGATTATCCTCTTTAAACTATTAGTATATTATGTGAGCGGACTTTATAGAATGCTTGAAAATCATGTTGGATTTGAAGATTTCATTAAGATTGCAGCCGTCACGATATTGTCAAATATCGCGATTGTCATCTTTATCGCAATCACCAACACGAACTTCATGTATAAGTCTGCTTATTTCTTTATCACGATTGCAGAAGTTGGTTTGGTCACAGTCCCTAGAGTCTTGAACAGAATCATGACATATATCAAAACCAACATCGACTGGAAACAAGCCTTAGGCAAAAGAACCATCATTGTTGGTGCGGGTTCTGCAGGTGAACTGGTTGTTAAAGAAATCATCAAAAATAAAGATTTAAACAATATCCCTGTCGCATTCCTGGATGATGACGTTGAAAAGATCGGAAAACGTCTATCAGGCATCAAGATCTTAGGTCCAGTGAGTGCGATCCGTTATTACATTGATTCTTTCAAGATTGAAGAAGTCATCATCGCCATCAACAACTATGACAAGAAGAAGATGAGAGAACTCATCAACTTGGTCACTGAAAAGAATGTCAGAATCAAGAGATTGATTTCGATGAGTGATGTTGAAGACAGACCTCAGATTATTGATGTAAAAATCGAAGATTTGCTCAATCGTGATGAAATCAAGTTAGATGACACGAGAATCAAGGGATTCATCGAAGGTGAAGTCGTTTTGGTCACCGGTGGTGGTGGATCGATTGGTAGTGAGCTTTGCAGACAGATTGCAGAATTAAATCCGAAACAACTCATCATCTTTGATATCTATGAAAACAATGCCTACGACATCCAACAAGAACTCTTAAGAAAGTTCTCGAAAGCCCATAAGAAACTGAATTTAAAAGTCTTGATCGGCTCAGTTTATAACAGAGACAGACTTGAAAGTGTCTTTAAAGCCTATCAGCCAACGATTGTGTTTCATGCTGCCGCATATAAGCATGTGCCACTCATGGAAGATAGTGCCGTTGAAGCAGTGAGAACGAACGTCATTGGTACTTATAACACAGCAAGTTTAGCCAATCAATATCAAGTGAAGAAGTTTGTCTTGGTCTCTAGTGATAAGGCAGTCAGATCAACAAACGTCATGGGAGCAACCAAACGATATGCAGAACTGATCGTTCAGGAGCAACAAGATCATTCGAATGTCACGAAGTTCTCAGCAGTGAGATTTGGAAACGTCTTGGGATCGAATGGTAGTGTTATTCCATTATTCAAGAAACAGATTGCTGATGGCGGACCTGTGACAGTGACCCATCAAGATATTACAAGATACTTCATGACCATTCCTGAAGCTGTAGGACTCATCTTGCAGTGCGGTGTTTACGCAAATGGTGGCGAAGTATTTATTCTCGATATGGGAGAACCTGTGAAAATCAAGGATCTAGCAGAGAAGATGATCAGTTTGACTGGTCTGAAACCGTATGAAGATATCAAGATTGAATTCACTGGATTAAGACCAGGTGAGAAGCTATTTGAAGAGTTGCTTGTGGATCATGATCACGACAATCAACATAAGACTGAAAATCAAAAGATTTATATCGAAAAGCAGAAGTGTGTTGAAAAAGACGAACTTGAGCTCAATCAAATCATTGAAAGAATTGAACAACTTGACAATGAAGAGATTAAGCAGTTTGTTGGATCAGTCATCAAGACGTATAAGAGAAATGGTGAAACCTCATAAACCGAACTTAAGTGTTCGGTTTTTTTGTTATGTTACGACTTGAGAGATTCTTTGTAAAAACATGTGAATCAATCAATCATCGTATGACTTACCTTTTGCTGAGTCGTCAATATCCAAGAGAAAATCAACGAAAAAATTGATGAAGACATGTATATTTATAAATTAAACGGTAATAATTTAAATTCACCGTATTTATTTAAAATAAAGATTATGTTTCATTGCGAAAAGTGGTAAGATCATTGCAGGTGATGCACATGAACAAATCAAAACCAGTGATATTTCCATATCCAAACCAAAAATTCATCAAGTCAGAATCATTGATTCATCAAGGTTTTTCTTATTATATGATCCATCGAATGATCAAAGAAAATATTCTCAAGAAAATCAATAGTAACACGTATGAGAACCTTAATTATCAAGGTGATGAATCAGATTATCTGTATGTTTCGGGTTATATCGATGAAGGTGTTGTAAGCCTCATGAGTGCTGCTGTATATCATAACATCAGTACTTTTCGTATGAGTCAAGTCGATGTTGCCATTCAACAAAAATCAAAAGTAGCCATATTACCAGATTGGCCATCGATAGGTATTTATTATTTTTCAAGTCAAAGATATAGCCTCGGTATACTGATAATTCCTATAGAGGGTGGAACTTTTAAAATCTATGACATGGAAAAAACAGT